>DATFXE010000260.1:0-8268 GCA_035258585.1 Roseiflexaceae bacterium
GGCGTCGAGCGGCACCAGGTCACGTGGAGGGGGCAGGCCGCGCACGCCGGCTCGACGCCGATGGACCGGCGGCGCGACGCGCTGGCTGGAGCGGCGAAGCTCGCGCTCGAGATCCGGAACATCGCGCGGGAAGTCGGCGACGGTGCGGTCTGCACGTCCGGGAACGTCGTCTGCCGGCCGGGGATCGTGACCTCGGTGGTCGAGACGGCTGAGCAATTGCTCGACCAGCGCCACCTGGATGCCCAGAAGCTGGCCGCACTGCTCGATCAAGCCAAGCAGGCCAGCCAGCGCTTCGCCGAGGAGGAGAAGATCGATGTCCAGTGGGAGCGGATCTGGAAGATCGAGCCGATCCTGTTCCATCCCGAGCTGATCGATTTGGGCGACGCCGCGATCACCGAGGTCTGCGGCGTGTCGCACCGCCTGCCCAGCGGCCCGCTGCACGACGCGGCCGAGATCTCGCGCGCGGGCGTGCCGACGGTGATGCTGTTCGTGCAAAGCCTGCGCGGCCTCTCGCACACCAAGCTCGAAGATACCAAGGAGGAGCACCTGGCATTGTGTGTGCAAGCGCTCGACCGGCTGGCGAGTAAGACGATCGACTGGATCGTGGCGCAGGGCAAGTAGCCATAGAGAACACAGAGCGCACAGAGATAGCCCTATCACGACAAGGTTTTACTATGCTTTACAGCGATATGCATCGATAACCGGGTATTCATCGTAGAATCAATGCATACGAAGAACGCCAGGAGATATGCCATGCAGCCACTTTCAACCTTTCGCAGCCCGGAAGTCTCGCTCTGGCAATCGGCGATCGACGAGGTTCTGGCGCGGCAGCGCGCTAATGCGCCGCAGGTGCTGGGCGAGGACGAGCCCGCCCCAAGCTCTCAGGCGCCGATCATGATGCAGGCGGTCGCCGCCGCCGAGGCGGTCCTCAAGGGCGAGCCGGTGCCGCCATCGGTGCTGGGCGTGCCGGTCGAGGATTGCGCCAACCTCTACCTTCAGCTGATACTGGCTCAGAGCAAGGGCGATGATGGGCAGGTCGCCCGGCTCAAAGACGAGATCGCGTTCTCGACGTGCGATCCGGTGTGGGCCGATTGCTTTGTGCAGTATGAAAAGTTCCAGCTCTTCAAGAGCGGAGCGCTCCCCTACCGTCGCCACCAATCGCTCGACAATTTCATCATGCCGCTCACGGGCAAGAACCCGGCGGCGATCAAGGTCGCGCTGATCGCCGACTGGGGCACCGGCGAGGGGCCGGCGCGCCAGCTGCTGTTCGAAGTCGGCCGGCAGGCGCCGGATGTGCTGATCCACCTCGGCGATGTCTACTACTCCGGCACCTCGCGCGAAGTCCAGGAGCGCTTTCTGAACGTCTGCCGCGAGACGCCTGGCCTGGATATCCCGATCTACACGCTCGCGGGCAACCACGATATGTACTCGGGCGGGCAGGGCTACTACTGGCTGCTCGACCAGCTGGGGCAGCCGGCCAGCTACTTCGGCCTGCGCAACGAGGACTGGCAGCTGCTGGCCATGGACACCGGTCTGCACGACGCCGACCCCGGCTCGGTGATCTCGAACCTGACGTATCTGGAGGAGAGTGAACTGGCCTGGCAGCGCGACAAGATCCTCAACCCCGGCGGGCGCCGGACGATCCTGCTCTCGCACCACCAGCTGTTCTGCGCATCCAGCGGCGTCGGCAACAGCCCCGACGGCAAGCCGCTGGCCGTCAACCCGCGCCTCTACGATGCGTTCGCGGATGTGCTGGATCGGGTGGAGCTATGGATGTGGGGCCACGAGCACAACCTGATCGTCTATGACGAGTACGCCGGCCTGAAGCGCGGGCGCTGCAACGGCTCGGCCGCCGTCCCGACGCTGGTGGCGCAGAACCCATATACCCCCGACCCGAACCTGGTACTGCCGGCCGGTCAGAGCGGCCTGCCGATCATGAGCCCGGCCTGCCGCCTGGGCGACAACGGCGAATTCTACTATCACGCCTATGCTATGCTCACGCTCAAAGGGCGCGCGGCAGATATCTCCTACTACCAGATTCCGGGCGAGAACGCGCCGCGCCAGCTGATCTACCTCGAGCAGATCGCGGCCGACTGATCGTGCCGGATTACAATCACACCTTTAGAAAAACCGCTTTCGTTGCGAAGTTGCGGCCCTGGGGCGGTAGCTTCGCAACGAAAGTGGTTGCCACCGGTTAAAACCCGCCAATCTATGCTATAATTTTGGCGCAAAGAAGGGCCAAAACTATGACACAATCGCGCCTCAAAGAACCAAAGAGCGAGCGAATCGCCACGCTCGCGCCCGCGCCGCATGCCGAGCGCAACCCCGGCTGCCCGCTCGATCTCGGCTGGATCGAGGATGCGCGGGTGAACCGCAGCGCGGTAGAGCGGCGCGCCGCCACGCTGCCCGGCCGGCGGACCGTCAAGCAGGATTGGCAGGCCGCGTGGCTGTTGCGGGCGATCGAGTGCATCGACCTGACCACGCTCTCGGGCGATGACACGCCCGGCACCGTGCGCCGGCTGTGCGGCAAAGCGCGCCAGCCTGTGCGCGCCGATCTGCTGGAAGCTTTGGGCGTCCCACGCCTGCAGGTCGGGGCGGTGTGCGTCTACCACGCCTTCGTCGCCACGGCGGCGGATGCGCTGCGCGGCTCGGGCATCCCGGTCGCGGCGGTCTCGACCGGATTCCCGGCTGGGCTCAACCCGTTCGAGCTGAAGATCCGCGAAATCGAGGCCTCGGTGGCCGACGGCGCGCGCGAGATCGACATCGTGATCTCACGCCAGCACGCGCTGAACGGCGATTGGCGCGCGCTGTACGACGAGGTCAAAGCCTTCCGCGCGGCCTGCGGCGACGCGCATATGAAAACCATCCTGGCCACCGGCGAGCTCGGCACGCTGCGCAAGGTGATGCAGGCCAGCTTGATCTGCATGATGGCCGGCGCCGACTTTATCAAGACCTCGACCGGCAAAGAGACGGTGAATGCAACTCTGCCCGTCAGCCTGGTGATGGTGCGCGCCATCCGCGAGTACCACGAGCGCACCGGCCACAAGGTCGGTTTCAAGCCGGCCGGCGGCATCAAGACGGCCAAGCAGTCGCTCGACTGGCTGATCCTGATGAAAGAGGAGCTGGGCGACGCATGGCTCAAGCCCGAGCTGTTCCGCCTGGGCGCCAGCTCGCTACTGGGCGACATCGAGCGCCAGCTGGAGCACCATGTCACCGGCCAGTACTCGGCCGCGTTCCGCCACCCGATGGCCTAGCCAATTGCAGATTGCAGATTGTAGATTGCAGATTAGGAATGCCATCAATCTGCAATCTACAATCTGCAATCTGAAATGAGGTGCCTATGGCTTCCCATATAACAGAAATTCTTGAGACGATGGAGTACGGCCCCGCTCCCGAGAGCGCCGCGCCGGCCAACGCCTGGCTGGACGCCCACGATCGCCGCTTTGGGATGTTCATCGACGGTGAGTGGACCGCGCCAGAAGAGAGCCGTCTTTTTGATAGCGTCAACCCGGCCAACGGCAAGCCGTTCGCCAGGATCACGCAGGCCAGCGAGACCGAGCTGGACGCCGCCGTGGCCGCGGCGCGGCGCGCCTTTGCCGGCTGGTCGCAGGCATCCGGCCACACCCGCGCGCGCTACCTGTACGCGCTGGCGCGCCAGGTCCAGAAACACTCCCGCCGCCTGGCGGTGCTGGAGACGATCGACAACGGCAAGCCGATCCGCGAAACGCGCGATATCGATATCCCGCTGGTGGCCCGCCACTTCTACTACCACGCTGGCTGGGCTCAGCTGATGGAGACCGAGCTGGCGGGCTACGCGCCACTCGGCGTGGTCGGCCAGATCATCCCCTGGAACTTCCCGCTGCTGATGCTGGCCTGGAAGATTGCGCCGGCGCTGGCGATGGGTAACACCGTGGTGCTCAAGCCGGCCGAGTGGACCTCGCTGACCGCCCTGGCCTTCGCCGAGATCTGCCAGGAGATCGGCCTGCCGCCCGGCGTGGTCAATATCGTCACCGGCGATGGCGCCGTGGGCGAGCTGATCGTCAAACACCCCGGCATCGACAAGATCGCCTTCACCGGATCGACCGAGGTGGGCCGGCTCATCCGCAAGGCCACCGCCGGCAGCGGCAAGAAGATCTCGCTGGAACTGGGCGGCAAATCGCCGTTCGTCGTCTTCGACGACGCCGACCTGGACAGTGTGGTCGAGGGCGTGGTCGACGCGATCTGGTTCAACCAGGGCCAGGTCTGCTGCGCCGGCTCGCGGCTGCTGGTTCAGGAGGGCGTGGCGCCACGGCTGATCGAGAAGCTGCGCGCGCGCATGGAGAAGCTGCGCGTGGGCGACCCGCTCGACAAGGCGATCGACATCGGCGCGATTGTCGCGCCGGCCCAGCTCCAGAAGATCCAGCGCCTGGTGGAGCAGGGCCGCGCCGAGGGCGCGACCATGTGGCAGCCATCCTGGGCCTGCCCGACCGAGGGCTACTTCTTCCCGCCCACGCTGTTCACCGAGGTAGCACCCGCCGCCACGATCGCCCAGGTCGAGATCTTTGGGCCGGTGCTGGTCTCATCCACCTTCCGCACGCCATCCGAGGCGGTGGCGCTGGCCAACAACACCCGCTTCGGCCTGGCAGCCAGCGTCTGGAGCGAGGATATCAACCTGGCACTCGACATCGCACGCAAAATCAAGGCCGGCGTGGTCTGGATCAACTCGACCAACCTGTTCGACGCGGCGGCCGGCTTTGGGGGCTACCGCGAGAGCGGCTTCGGGCGCGAGGGCGGTAAAGAAGGGCTGTACGAGTACGTCAAGCCGACGACCGACGACCGACGATCGACGACCGACGACGATGCGATTTATGGCGGTATCTCGGCCCCCGGCGGAGTGCAGCCAGATGAGAGCAATGGCAACGGCCAGGCCGAACTCAAAGCTCAAAACCCTGGCCTGAGCCGGGTCGAAGGCTCAAAACTCATAACTCCGCCGCTGGACCGTACGCCCAAGCACTACATCGGCGGCAAGCAGGCCCGGCCCGATTCGGGCTACAGCCGGCCGGTCTACGACGCGCGTGGCCACCTGATCGGCGAAGTTGGCGACGGCAACCGCAAGGATATCCGCAACGCCGTGGAGGCGGCGCGTGCGGGCACCGGCTGGGCCGGGCAGACGGCGCACAATCGCGCCCAGATTCTCTACTATATCGCCGAGAACCTGAGCGCACGCGCCGACGAGTTCGGGCGGCGGCTGCATGCTTCGGCCGGCTATCGCGCCGAGCTGGCGGCCCAGGAGGTCGAGGCGGCGATCGAGCGGCTGTTCACCTACGCCGCCTGGGCCGACAAGTACGACGGCGCGGTGCATGGCACGCCGTTCCGCAACGTCACGCTGGCCGCGCCGGAGCCGATCGGCGTGATCGGCATCGTCTGCCCGGATGAGTACCCGCTGTTGGCGGCGGTTGCCAGCCTGGCCGCGGCGATCAGCATGGGCAACACCATCGTGCTGATCCCCTCCGAGCGCCACCCGCTCTCGGCCACCGATCTATACCAGGTGCTGGACACCAGCGACCTGCCCGGCGGCGTCGTCAACATCGTGGCCGGCGCGCGCGACACCCTGGCCAGGGTGCTGGCCGAGCACAACGACGTGGACGCGCTGTGGTACTTCGGCGGCGGCGAGGGCAGCGCCATGATCGAGCGCGCCTCGATCGGCAACCTGAAGCAGACCTGGGTCAGCTATGGTGAGCAGCGCGACTGGCTCCATCCCGACTCGCGCGAGAGCCAGATCTTCTTACGCCACGCCACACAGGTGAAGAATATCTGGGTACCGTATGGTGCTTAGGGTTAGAAGTTAGGCCTTAGGGGTTAGGAGTTAGGGGTTAGATTCAGTGAAATCATTGGAATCATTGATATTAACCCTTAACCCCTAACCCTTAACCATGAGGTATCTATGGACTTGTACGAGGCGATTCGGAAACGCCACACCACCAACGGCGCCTTCGCCGACCGGCCGATCGACCCCGAGCACAAGCGCGCGATCCTGGAATTGGCCGTCCGCGCGCCGTCGCACTTCAACTCGCAGCCCTGGCGCTTCGTCGTGATCGAAGATCTGGAGCGGCGGCGGGCACTGGGCCGGATCGCCGGCGATTCCATGCGCGACCTAATGGAGGATGGCCGTTTCTGGCAGCAATATCGCAAATATTTTCGCCTGACCCCCGAGGAGGTCGCGGTCAGTAAGGACGGCATCCACATCGACAATATCCCATCGGTGCTGCGGCCGTTCGCCAAGTATATCTTCACCGAGCGTGGCGCGGCGATGATGAACACCTTCCGCGTACCAAGCGTGCTCGGCAACGACGCACGTAAGCTGGTCGAGAGCTCGCCCATGCTGCTGGGCATCGCGCTGTCGCACGATGTCTACAAGCCCGGCGAGCTGACTGGCCTGTACACGCTGATATCGCTCGGCGCAGTCATCCAGACGATCTGGCTGGCGGCTACATCCTTCGGTATGGGCTTTCAGTTCGTCTCGACGCCGCAGGAGATTCCCGAGAAGTGGGCGCTTATTAGCGCGCTGCTGGGCGTGCCGGAAGGTTTCGAGCTGATGGTGCTGTGCCGGCTGGGCTACGAAGACCCGGCGATCAGGCGCCCGACGATCGACTGGTCCTCGCCGCAGCGCAAGGGCATCGACGAGCTGGCGTTTCAGGAGGAATGGGGGCGGCCGATGGATACTACTATTCGAAAGGGATCCTGACCGTGAAAAAGATCGTCGTCACCGGCGGCAGCGGTAAGGCCGGCCGCGCGACTGTGCGCGAGCTGCTCGACCATGGCTATGCGGTGCGCAATATCGACATCGCCCCGCCACGCGAGCAGATCTCGCCATATCAATCTGTCGACTTGATGGACCTCGGCCAGACGATCGAGGCGCTGCACGGCGCCGATGCAGTAGTGCACCTGGCCGCCAACCCCAACCCCAGCGGCTGGACCGAGGAACGCATATTCCGCCACAACACCACTACCACCTACAATATTTTCCGCGCGGCGACGCTGCTGGGGCTGGGGCGCGTGGTCTGGGCCTCCAGCGAAACCACGCTGGGCCTGCCGTTCGAGCGCGAGCAGCCGCGTTATGCGCCGATCGACGAGGAACACCCGCTGTTCCCCGAGAGCAGCTACGCGCTCTCGAAGGTGATCAGCGAGGAGATGGCACGCCAGTTCAGCCGCTGGAGCGGCATCCCATTCGTCGGCCTGCGCTTCTCGAACATCATGGAGCCGGATGACTACAAGAACTTTCCCAGCTTCTGGGATGACCCACACAAACGCAAGTGGAATCTGTGGAGCTATGTGGACGCTCGCGATGTCGCGCAGAGCTGCCGGCGCGGGCTGGAGGCCGAGATAGCCGGGGCCGAGGCTTTCATCATCGCCGCCGCCGACACGGTGATGAATCGCGCGAACCGCGCGCTGCTCACAGCGGTCTTCCCCACCGTGCCGCTGCGCGAGGGCACGGGTGATTTCGACACGCTGCTGGGGATCGGTAAGGCCCGCCGCATGCTGGGCTACGCGCCGGCCCACTCGTGGCGCGATCATGTAGAATAGCATTCTAGGCCATAATGTATACCGTCATGAGTCATCCCGTATTTAACACGGTGGCTGCGAGCGCGAGGGAATGCTCCGCGGCGCATTCCCTCGCGCTCGCAGCCACAAATAAAGCGCTCGCACGTGCTGGTTGGGCCGCTGCGCGGCCCAACCAGCACGTGCGAGGAGCAGATTGGAATACTGCGCCGGGAATGATATGAGACATGCTGCATTACAACGCCCAAAGATCCGATTGTAAAATTCGGGATGACTCATGACAAATGAAGGTAAAGTACCGCCGCGCAATGATTTACCTTGAAAGCCGCGCGAGGCTCGTTTCCAAAGGCTGCCCGATGCACACTTCCAATCTGCTTGTAGAAGACAATCCAAGCCCAGGAGATCTGGAGTTCCTGGAGAACCAGATCAACGACTATAATGTCGCCGTGACAGGGATCGTCGATTGGTATCCGCTGGCGATCTTTGTGCGCGATGACGACGGGCGGATCGTCGCAGGGATCAACGGCGGCATGTGGGGCGGCTACCTGGAGATAAAGAATCTGTGGGTAGACGCGACCCTGCGCGGGCAAGGGCTGGGTCGTCGGCTGCTGCTGGCCGCCGAGCAGCAGGCCCGGGCCCGCGGCTGCGGCCAGGTGCTGCTCGACACCCACGATTTCCAGGCACCCGAGTTCTACAAAAAGCTCGGCTACACGGTCTTCGGCGTCTTCG
>DATFXE010000261.1:0-2650 GCA_035258585.1 Roseiflexaceae bacterium
CCCTGGCCTGTATAATCGCATGCGGCCGATGGAATACCTCCAGTTCTTCGGCGCGCTCCAGGGCATGAGCAGGCGCGAATCGGAGCGGCGCGGCAAGCAACTGCTGCAGCAGTTCGGCCTTTGGGAGGCGCGCGACAAGCGGCTCGACAGCTTCTCTAAGGGCATGAAGCAGAAGGTCGCGCTGATCCGCGCGCTCATTCACGATCCGCCGGTGCTGTTCCTGGATGAGCCGACCACCGCGATGGACCCGCACAGCGCCCGCACCGTTCGCGACGCGATCGCCGAGCTGCGTGCGGCGCGCCGCACAGTGCTGCTGACGACCCACAACCTGACCGAGGCCGAAGAGCTGGCCGACCGGATTGTGGTGATCCGCGGCGGGCTGGTGGTGGCCGAGGGCACGCGCGACCAACTCACCCGCCAGCTGCTGGGCGAGCCGGTCTGGGAGCTGCGGCTGGCCGGAGCGGCCAATGGCGTTGCGCAGGCCCTGAGCGACCTGGTGCGGATCGAGGAGAGCGGGCAGGATTGGGTCCGCTACCGCTGCGCCGACGCGCAGGCGATCAACCCACAGGTGATCGCCCGGCTGGCCGATCGCGGCGCCCGGGTGATCGCGCTGGCCGAGCTGCCGCGCCGGCTGGAAGATGTCTACCTGAGCATTGTGGAAGAGAAGAGTGTGGATCGCGGCTCGTGGACTGCGGACACCGGAGTGGGCGAAGAGGCGAGAGGGCAACAGGGCGACGAATCGCCCCCGCGCTCCCTCAGTCCCTCACCTATTCGCGAAATACAGGAGGCTCAGCGATGAGCATCAGCCCCATCCGCACGATTACACGGCGTGAAGTCAACGACACGCTGACCGACTGGCGCATCCTGGTACCGATTTTCATTCTGTCATTCGTGCTGCCCGAGATACTGATCGCCGCGGCCAACTTCGCAGTGCGCTTCGTGGGCGATCAGGCCACGATCTCGCGGCTGGTGCCGTTCGTGATGCTGCTGGTCGGCTTCATCCCAGCCTCCTTCAGTCTTATTACGGCGCTTGAGACCTTTGTGGGCGAGCGCGAGCGCAACAGTCTGGAAGCGCTGCTCTCGATGCCGATCTCCGACAACCAGCTGTATTTGGGCAAGCTGATCTCGTCGTTGCTGCCGCCACTGCTCTCATCGTATACCGCGATGGTCGTGTTCGCGATCTCGCTGCGCTTCGGCTACCCGGAACTCTTCTTCCAGGGCCTGACGTTCGAGTATCTGGTGCTGGGATTTCTGCTGATCACCTTCAAGGCGATCGTGATGGTTGCCAGCGCTGTGATCATTTCGAGCCACACCACCAGCGTGCGTGCGGCCAATCTCCTGGCCAGCTTCGTGCTGCTGCCGACGGCGGCCGTGGTTCAGCTCGAGGCGATCCTGATCATCAGCCGCGGGCCGAACAGCCGCGCGGTGCTCTGGCTGATCGGGCTGCTGCTGATCGTCATGGCGATCGCGCTGATCCGCACTGGTATGGGCGCGTTCAACCGCGAGGAGATCCTTTCGCGCGAGCACGAGCAGCTGAACCTACACCATGTCGGCCGGACGTGGCGGACGTTCTTCCGTGAGTACCGGCCAGCCGGCATCGCGCCCGACCAGTACGGCGGCGCGGCCTTCTCACTCAGCCGCTTCTACCGCCGCGAGCTGCCGGCGCTGCTGCGCGACTACCGGCTGCCGCTGCTGGTGGCGTTGATTGCCGCGGCCGGCGGGCTGCTGAGCGGTGGCTACATCGGCAGCCACTACCGCGTGCGCCAGCTCGATAGCTTCCTAGCCAATGTCGGCAGTGCGCCGGCCCCATGGCTTGGTTTGGGGCTGTCGATCGCCGCCAATAACATTCGCGTCGCGTTGTTCTCAAGTATCTTCTCGCTGTTCGCATTCGGCGCGTTTGCGTTCCTGGTGCCGGCGGTCGCGTTCGCTCAAATCGGCTTCGTGGCCAGCTCGCTGACCGAGCGCGGCGGGAGCTGGCTGGCGCTGGGCGCCGACAGCCCGCTACAGTTCCTGCTGGCCTATGTGCTGCCACACGGCCTGATCGAGCTGCCCACTGCGCTCCTCAGCGCTGCACTAGGCATCCGCATCGGTGTAGCCCTGATGTCGCCGCCCAAAGGCTTCACAGTTGGGCAGAACATCCTGTGGTCGCTGGCGCAGTTCGCCAAGGTCTGGCTGTTCGTGCTGATCCCGCTATTCCTGATCGCCGGGCTGATCGAGGGGCTGATCACGCCGGCGATCGTTCGGGTGCTGTATAGGTAAACCGACCACAGTTTGCCGCCGATGCACGCCGATAGTATGGTAGGTGGTATCCCTATCTGCGTTCATCGGCGTCGAGTAGGCGGTTCCTTTTCAGATAGCTTCAGAGACTATGCGGCCCCATTACAATATTGTCATCCAGGCATCACATACTGTTCATCCTCACATAGACGTGCCATAATGAATTCCACCTAGTATCGAGTCCGGCCGATCTCCGCACGCAGATATGGCCCTTCTGACCCGCCTGGTAGGGCACGTTGTGCTATGCCAGTGATTTCAGGTGATGCGGGTCCCTGTCCTTGATCGTCGTATCGTCGACAGGTTTTGTCCGCCTATGCGCTCAGCGCTGCCCGGCGCTGAGGTATAGGGGCATGATGTAGCCTTGCTCTTTCTA
>DATFXE010000262.1:0-4303 GCA_035258585.1 Roseiflexaceae bacterium
AAGATCTCCTGGGCGTTGACCTTCAGTTCCGGCCCGGCCTTGACTACGATCGTCGGCGAGACCACGCCGCCCCTGACGTCGCCGCCTATCAGGCATTCGGCGCCGGCCGCGCGCGCCTCCTCCAGCCACGCGCCCACACGCTCGGCATCGCTCGCGCTGATCAGCGATCCCAGGTCGGTCGCCTCATCCAGCGGGTGGCCGACTTTGAGCGCGCGCACCTTGGGCACGAAGCTATCCATGAACTCTTCATACACCGGCTCATGCACGAACACGCGCTGGACGCTGATGCAGCTCTGGCCGGCGTAAGAGTAACCACCCACCGCTACGCGCTCGGCCGCGAAGGCCAGGTCGGCATCTGAGTGGACGATGCAGCCGGCGTTGCCGCCCAGCTCCAGCGTCACGCGCTTGCGGCCGGCGCGGCGCTTCATATCCCAGCCCACCGCAGGCGACCCGGTGAAGGTCAGCAGCTTGAAGCGCTCGTCCTCGACCAATGGCGCGGCATCCTTACTGTTCATAGGCAGCACGCTCAGCGCCGCGGCCGGCCAGCCGGCCTCCAGGATGATCTCGGCCAGCGTGAGCGCCGAGATCGGCGTCTGCGAGGCCGGCTTGAGCACGATCGGGCAGCCCGCGGCGATCGCCGGGGCCAGCTTGTGCGCCACCAGGTTCAGCGGGAAGTTGAACGGGGAGATCGCCGCGATCGGGCCGATCGGGAAGCGCCGCACGATGCCCTGGCGGCCCTCGCCGCCCGGCGTTGCGTCCAGGTGCAGCAGCTCGTCGTGGAAGCGCGTGGCTTCCTCGGCCGCCGCGGCGAACGTAGAGGAGCTGCGGCCAACCTCGACGCGCGCCTGCTTGATCGGCTTGCCGGCCTCCAGCGCGATCGTACGCGCGAGCGCCTCAGCCCGCGCCGCGATCGTCTCGGAGACCTTGCGCAGCACCGCGGCGCGCTTGTGGCCGGGCAGCCTGCGGGTGGTCTCGAACGCAGCGACTGCGCTCTGGATGGCCTGCTCCAGCTCAGCCGGCCCGGCGCGATGTACTATGCCAACCGGGGCGCCGTCATACGGGCAGGCGACGGTGTAGGTCGCGCCAGCGCGCTCCTCGCCGGCCAGGATAAAGCGATATTCGGGTGTATCTGTCTGCGCCATCGCGGACTCCTTTCAGCTAGGGGAACTGACGGGTTATTGTAGCACAATCGAGATTGGCTGTGCGCCTGCGCAGCGGTGGATTCGCCGCACCCCATAACTTGCCTGTCCGCTGCCGCAATCTCACTTCTTCAGCGCTTCAGCGGTACGCACGCCCTCCGCCTGCGCGGCGCGCGGCAGGGGTGGGCCGCCACTCCTGCACTCCCGGCCAGCGGCTTCGCCCCTTGGAACCCCAATTTGATGCGGTTGCAAGCGCAATGTCAGGCGCGCATGCCTCTGCTGAACCCGAACAGCTATTGCGTTAAAGAGACGTCTGGTCTCACTATCGGCGATTTGCTATAATGATGCATCGGATCTTACTACAATTCCAGCGGCTAGCCTGCCGTTCAGCGCTTGCTCGATCGTATCAGCAACGGCCAAATGCAATCTACAATCTGCAATCTGCAATCAGAGGCGCGTATGCCATCACCATTTCCTGGCATGGACCCCTATCTCGAAGGCGAGATGTGGCAGGAATTTCACGAGACTCTCGCCGGGGCCATTCGCGCGCAGCTCATGCCGCAGCTGGCGCCGAAGTACGTTGCACTACTGGCAAAGCGCTACGTGGTGGAGCGCCCGGCGCTCGGCGTGTTCGACATACCCACGTCTCACGCGATCTACCCCGATGTTCACGTGGTCGAGCCGCCGAATCGGCGGATCGCCGAGCAGCCCTATAGTGCGACAGCCATCGACGAGCCGGCGATCGAGGTGGCGAGCTTCATGGACGTGCCACAGCTCAGCGTCGAGATCCGCGACGTGGCCCAGCGCCGCCTGGTGACGATCATCGAGATCCTGTCGCCGGCGAACAAGTATGGCGACGGCAAGCTGGAATACAACCAGCGCCGTATCGAATTACTCAGAACCGATACGCACCTGCTGGAGCTCGATCTGCTGCGCCAGGGGGCGCGCATCACCCTGCAGGGCGATGTGCCGACGGCGCACTACTACGTGTACGTGAGCCGCCGCCAGCGCCGCCCGTACACGCAGGTCTGGCCGATCGATCTGCGCGCCCGACTGCCACGCGTCCCGGTGCCACTGCTGCCGCCCGACCCCGATGCGACGCTGGATGTCCAGGCGGCCGTCCGCGCATGCTTCGAGCTGGTCGGCTACGAGCGCCTGCTGGACTACAGCGCCCCACCGTCGCCACCTGAACTAGACGAGGCCGAACTGGCATGGGTGGAGGAAAAACGGCGCGAGGGTGGGATGGTGGGGGATTCCTGATTCTGGCGAAAATTCTCCAGCTTTCGACGATAGACGATGGACGATAGACGATAGATCGTTATGCATGGTCTATCGTCGATTGTCTGCCGTCCAACGAACTCGGGGCGAAAACTGAGAAAGACCATCCCCCAACTCCCAACCCCAGACCCCTGCGCTGAAAGCGCTCTAGGCCGCCTGCCGGCGCCCGGCGCGCTTGCGCTCGCTGACGCGCGTGCCGCCCACCAGCTCGTACTCGGACGAGTCGTCGCCATACGCGCCTTTGACGGTGGCGCGCGCCCGTTTGACCACATCCCAGATACGGATGAGTCGCTCATCGCGCTTGTTGCGCAGGTCGGTCATTTGCAATTCCAGCGCGTGCAGCTAGCTGGGCCTGGATGGCCTGCGCCTGCACCAGCTCGTCGGCGAAAGCCGCCTGGGTGAGCATACCGGCCTTCATGGCCAGGTCGATCTGCTTGCAGGCGGCCAGAACCTCGGTTGCCCGGGCCAGAACGTCGGCGGGATAACCTTTGGAAGCGATTGATTCCTCCTGAGTGTCGTAGTGGTGGGCGTGTTATAGCATTGGTTGGGCCAGCATGTATGTACGGACTGACGACCCGGTGTATAATCGGCTCACAGTGGAACTATGAGTGCATCTATGAACGAAGCTTCGTTCTTCATAGCCGGCGATGTGCTACCAGCGAATACCCGGTCGTACGTGCCGCGCCCGGCCGACCAGGACCTGTCGAGCGGCGTGCTGGACGGCGCGTTCTGCTATGTGCTGGCCGCGCGGCAGATGGGCAAATCCAGCCTGATGGTGCGAACGGCGAGCCGCCTACGTGAGCGTGGCATTAGAATCGCGCAGGTTGACTTGCGGACCGTTAGGTCGGCTTCGATCTCCGAATGGTATCTGGATCTGCTGGTGCGCGTGCAGTACGACCTCGGATTGAAGACTGACGCGCGGGCGTGGTGGCGCGCCCGCACCGGCCTCGACGCTTCGCAGCGCTTCATCGAGTTTCTGCATGATGTGGCGTTGAAAGAGATCGCCGGCGCAATCGTGCTGTTCATCGACGAAATCGACGCGATGCTCGCGCTCGACTTTCGCGATGAGTTCTTCGCGGCCATCCGCGCGTTGTACAACGCGCGCGAGAGCGATCCGGCGTATCAGCGCCTGACGTTCGTGCTGCTCGGCGTTGCGACGCCGACGGACCTGATCAGGGATCCAAGGCGCACACCGTTCAATATCGGCCGCGCGATCAAACTGCAGGAATTCACTTACGATGATGCCGAGCCGCTGCGCCAGGGCCTGGAGTGGCGCTACCCGACCCAGGCCGACCGCATCCTCAGGCGCATCTTCTACTGGACCAACGGGCACCCGTATCTCACCCAAAAATTGTGCAGAGCCGCGGCCGAGACGCAAAACGTCATCACCTGGGATGATGCCCAGGTGGATGCGCTGGTGAAGGCGAACTTCTTCGGCGCGCCGGCCGACCGCGATCCCAATCTCACATTTGTACGCAGCAAGGTGCTCGGCGCACCCGAGGCAGAGCGGCGGCAGATGCTGGAGCTCTACAGCGCCGTGTACAGTGGTCAGAACATCGTGGCTGATGAAAGCTCGCCGGTGCAAAACCATCTCGAGCTATACGGTCTAGTGCGCATCGCAAAGGGCACGCCCCTTGACAAAGACAAGCTGGCGGTTCGAAACGAGATCTACCGGCGGGTATTCGATCGAAAATGGATCGAGAAGCATGCGCCGTCATCCTCTGGAACTCGCCCTATCTTCAGCAAGACATCGTTGCTGTTCGCGCTGATCGCCGTGCTCGTCGCCGTTTCTGCCGGGGGTGCTTATGCGCTGGTGCGCGGGCAGTCAAATACAGTGACGGCCACGCCAACGGCGATTGTGGCGGCGCAGGCCACCGGCACCGGTG
>DATFXE010000263.1:0-3896 GCA_035258585.1 Roseiflexaceae bacterium
CCAGGCGCCTAGCAGCGGCGCCCAGCTCGGCTGCGCGGCAATCGCCGCGAGCTGCTGCCCAACCTGCGCCCGCTGCTGGGGAGTGAGCGGCAGCGTGCTCAGGTCGGTGCGTGAAAGGGCCAGTACCTGGATCAGCGTGATCGCCACAAGGCCGGCGATCAGCAGCATCGACTCGATCCCGCCGTGGCCTAGCCCATACATCACGCCCTTGGCCCAGGTCTTCTCCTCGCGCCCCATCAGCCAGCGGTAACCGATATAGCGACCAAGCTCCTCGAACACACCCGCCGTCAGTGCCGAGAACGCGATCCAGGCCACCAGCGCCGCGCGCGACGCCTGTAGTTGCGGCGCGATCAGCGACTGGATCGCCAGTGTGATCGGCACACGGCTGATGAGCTGGAACAGCACGAAGATCAGTGCGCCATAGCCAAAGTAGCGCCAGCCGACGCTCAGCCGGCGTCGCACAAACAGCGCAAGCGCAAGCGGATACAGCATATCGAACACGATCGCGGCGATCGAGGCGGCGATCCAGCCGTTATTGATCTGAACGAGCTGGTTCATGCATTTCCAATTGCGGCTTTGCGTGAAGTTAGGAGGTCGCGCTACCGAAAGGTCGCAACAACGACCGCTGCAAGCAGGCCACCGCCCAACAGCCCATATTCCCAGAAGATGCGCTTCGAGAGCGTGCCTTCGAGGTGGCTCTGCAACAGCCCGGTCGTCACATAGAAGATCACCAGCAGCAGCGCGCCGCCGAGCAGAAATGATGTAGCCCAGTAATTGAGCGGCCATGTGGCCTCCGCCAGCGTCAGGCCGACCAGGCCGGACAGCAGCAGCAGCCCACGGCGCGGCGGGGTCCATTGGAACAGCGCGTACGCCAGCAGTGCGCCGATCACCGCGATCAGCACGCCCGAGTAGAGGAAGCGCAGCCGTGAATAGTACATCGCGCTGAACAGGCTGAACGCAAGCATGAGCGTGATCGTCTGGAGCGCCAGGCGCGCCACGTGGCGCACCTCCCGGCGCCGATCGAGGGCGTAGTGCTGGCCAAGCAGCGCCGCCATCAGCAGCCCACCGGCCGCCGCCAGCGCGATAATCGCAGCGGTCATCTCAAGCAACGGGCTGAACAGCCGGAAGAACGCGAACGGCGCGACGATCGCGAACGAGGGCAAGATCCAGAAGCCCGGCGCCAGCTCGAAGCGCGCAAAGCCCAGATTGATCGTCGGCAGACTGCGCGTCTGCATCTGGGGATGGCTGCGGATGAAGATGTCCGCGCCGGTGGCAGTGATAGCCACCAGTGAGACCACCAGCGCCCACGATAGGGTGATGATCGGCAGATCGCCACCCAGTCGCGCGCGCAGGATATCCGGGTTACGATCGATCAGGAACACAACCGCGAGGCCGATCAGCACGAGCAGCACCAACGAAACGATCCGATCGTAGCGCGGTTTTGGCGAAGGGGTAATCATCCACTCTCCTCGACAGTCACACAGATCGGTCCGGATTCTATCCGCTGTCGCGGACGATGTCAAACCCCAACCAGAACCAAGAACCAAGAACCGAGAACCGAGAACCACGATGCCGGATGAATAGTGGTTCTCGGTTCTCGGTTCTAACGCGGTTGCGCCCCATGGCGGCGGGTGTTAGAATGAGGGGCAATCTTGCGATTGTCATCACGAAGAGCTATGCTGCTTGCCACTCAGGAATCCGCCGCGCCTCTGCCGGTCGACATCCGTCCCGCGCAGATGAGCGATATCTACCCGATCCTCAGCCTGCATCGCGAAGCCTTTGCCGACAAGTTCGGCGCGGCCTTCGGCGTGCGCGGCATGGCGCGCGGGATCGAGGCGATGGCCGAGGCCTGGCGCCGCCAGGGGTCGGCCGCGCTGCGCGGTATGCTGGTGGCCTATGCCGACGATCAGGTGGTCGGTACGACCACGCTGCGGACCTGGGAGATGGGTGGCGATAACACCGGCGCAGCCGAAATGGCGTTTCATCAGGTGCTGGGCACCTGGGGCGTGCTGCGTTCAACCTTCGCGCTCTCGCTGGTCGATCACCAGATCGATCGGGCCGAGGGCTTCATCAGCGACGTGGCCGTGTTGGGGCCGTACCGCCGGCGCGGCGTGGCGCGGGCGCTGCTGGCGCGCGCCGAAGAGGAGGCCCGGCTCAGGCGCAAGCGCTATTTGGGCCTATATGTCAGCGGATCCAATTATGCCGCGCAGCAGCTCTATCTGCGGCTCGGCTTTGTCACGCGCCGGGTCCGCCGGTCGCTGTGGGCCGGGCTGCTCCTGCGTCAGCGCACATGGGTGTATATGCGAATGGAACTGGTCTGAAGGTCACGGTCGTATGCCGCAAGCCAGAGGTCGCAGGTGACAATCTACGCTCTGTACCCTGTAGCCTGCGCCGCGCGTCGATGAACGAGCGCTTATCCTTGCGGCATTGCGCAGGCGCGAAATGTGTGCTACTGTACCAGCATATTACTTCACAACAGGAGGCGACGACAATGACGTCCGAGCGCGACAATCCTTTCCATATCGCGCAGCAGCAGTTCGACACAGCCGCCGAGCTGCTCGATCTTCCGCAGGATATTCGCGAGGTGCTGCGCGTCCCCCAGCGCGAGCTGACTGTCCGGTTCCCGGTTCGAATGGACGACGGCACGACGAAGGTTTATACGGGCTATCGCGTCCAGCATAACCTTGGTCGCGGCCCGACCAAAGGCGGCATCCGCTATCACCCCAACGTCGATATCGATGAGGTTCGCGCCCTGGCCATGTGGATGACCTGGAAGTGCGCGCTAGTCAATATCCCCTACGGGGGCGCCAAAGGCGGCGTAGTGGTCGATCCGGCGCCGCTTTCTATGAGTGAGCTGGAGCGCCTCACCCGGCGCTTCGCGACCGAGATCAGCATTCTGATCGGCCCAGATAAAGATATTCCCGCCCCAGATGTCAATACAACGCCGCAGATCATGGCCTGGATCATGGACACGATTTCGATGCATCAGGGCCATACCGTCAATGCTGTGATCACCGGCAAGCCAGTGCAGGTCGGCGGCTCACTCGGCCGCAACGAGGCGACCGGGCGCGGCGTCAGCTTAATGGTGCGCGAATGGGCGCGGTCGAACAATTATCATTTGGATCAGCTCGACGTGGTCGTCCAGGGCTTCGGCAACGTCGGCGGCGTCGCGGCGGCGCTGCTGGCCGCGATGGGCTGCCGCGTGATCGCCGTCAGCGACGCGACCGGCGGTTATGTGCGGCGCGGCGGGCTGGATATCGCGGCGATGCGCGCCTACGCCGCCGCGCACCCGCGCCGGCAGCTGGAGGGCCATCAGGCGCCCGGCGTCGAGCGGCTCACCAACGCCGAGCTGCTCGAAGTTCCATGCGATGTGCTGATCCCGGCCGCGCTGGAGAACCAGCTGACCGAGCTGAATGCGCCGCGCATTCGCACGAAAGTGATCGTGGAGGGAGCCAACGGCCCGACAACGCCGGCAGCCGACAAGATCTTCGAGGACCGTGGCATCACCGTTATCCCGGATATCCTGGCCAATGCCGGCGGTGTGACGGTCAGCTATTTCGAGTGGGTCCAGGGCTTGCAGTCGTTCTTCTGGGATGAACAGGACGTGAATGCCAAGCTCGAGCGGATCATGGTCGGTTCGTACGAGCAGGTCGCTACGCTGGCCGAGCAGCGCCGGGTCTCCATGCGATTGGCGGCCTACTTGCTGGCCGTTCGGCGCGTGGCCGACGCGAATGTGACGCGTGGGATTTATCCTTAGACAAGGTTCTTGCGAACTTTACACTTTTGGGTGGGGGTTTGGGGCGGCGAATCCGCCCCAAACCCCCAGCATTGGGGAGGTTTGGAGGGGCCCGGGTACCCTCTGGGTGCCCCCTCCGCACCTCCCCAACTGTAAAGCT
>DATFXE010000264.1:0-4251 GCA_035258585.1 Roseiflexaceae bacterium
GAGGAAGCTCGACGTGGCGCGCTCCAGCAGCACTTCATGTGTTTTGGGCGGCCATGCCCCGCTGAGCCGGCGCACTTTGTAGATGCGCATGTCGCTGAAGTCGGGGATGGCAGAGAGGCGCAGGTTCTTCCACTCATCCGATCCAACTTTCACACGCACGCTGATCGTGCGGCGCGCCTCGGCCTCGCTGATAGCCGGCATCTTACGCACGACCTGCACCAGATTGTCGTCAAAGGCTTCGGTGAAGAGCGTCGCGCTGGGGGGATTCACCCCCATCCACGTACCAGTCAGATCGCGGATCAAAATCACGCGCGATCCGCCGACCATGCCGATGGCGAAGACGCCCACGGCGATCGACAGCACCACCAGCAGGGTGCGCGTCTTGTTGCTCCACAGGTCGCCAATCACCTTGCGCCAGCGTGGTCTAAGCATGGTTCACCTCGCGCGCCGCGCTGTTCTCCACGAAACGTTGATCGGCCACACGGTCGATCGCCGTCTTCATGGCCTCCGAATCGGCGATCAGGCTGTTGAATTCCTCGCGATCGAGCGCCACCACTTCGACGCTGTCTTCGCCGGCCGCGCGGACGGTGGCGGTGCGCACGCCACCGCGCAGCAGCCCGATCTCGCCGAAATACTGGCCGGCGCTGAGTGTAGTGACGGCGATATCCTGCCCGCCGGGGTGGTGCAGCAGAATCTCGACCTGGCCTTTAGTGATGATATAGAACTGGTCGGCCACCTCGCCCTGCGTGATGATTGGGGCGCCGGGCGCGAATACGCGCGCCTCGAGCCGCCCTGTCACCCAGCCGAGCTGATCGACGCTCAGGGCGGCGAGCGCTTTGGCCACGTACTCATTGACGATCTCGCCATCGGCCACGATCACGGCGCGGCTGACGCGCTTGGCCAGATCGCTGTCGTGAGTCACCATCAGCACGGTCTTGCCCTGCGCCACAAGATTCTCGAACAGCTGGAAGACCGCGTTGGCGGTCTTCGAGTCCAGGTTGCCGGTCGGCTCGTCGGCCACCAGGATGGGCGGGTCGTTGGCCAGCGCGCGGGCGATCGCCACGCGCTGCTGCTGCCCGCCCGAGACCGCACTCGGCAGCTTGTTGGCCTGGTGCGCCATCTCGACCTGCTCCAGCAGGCGCATAGCGCGTGCGTGTCGCTCGTGCGGCTCATACATATTGCAGAAGTCCATCGGTAGCATCACGTTCTCGACGATCGTCAGCGTCGGCAGCAGCTGGAAGAATTGGAAGATCACGCCCAGGTTCCTGCCGCGCCATACCGCCATCTGGCCCTCGCTCAGCAGGTGTACGGCCGCGTCGCCCACCAGCACCTCGCCGGAGGTTGGCCGGTCGATGCCGGTGATCATGTTGATCAGGGTGGATTTGCCGCTGCCGGACTTGCCGATGATCGCCACGAACTCGCCGCGATCGATCTGCAAGTCGACGCCCTTGAGTGCGGTGAAGCTGCCCGCCGTGCTTTGGTAGGTTTTCACAATCTGGCGCATATCAATGAGATGCTCGTTGCCATTGCGGTAGTGCCCGTTTGACGCGCCGTTGGTCTTTGCAGTGCGATGAAACCAATTCCCAAACATGCTGCCTCCCCGTGATTATGTCACCCTAATGCAATTGCAGATTCGCCGGGTACCCTCTGGGTGTGGGCACTCGATTGCAGATTGCAGATTGTGTTCGGTTGGATTTCTCTGCGGCCAAAGATGTAGGTCAGGGCTGCCGCGCGTCCGTGCTGCTATAGCCTGGAATCCTAGGTTCGTGCGCGTGGGGCTCATCGCGCGTCACGGCGATCAGGGTCAACCCCAGATCGCGGGCCTTGTCGATCAGGCCGTAGAGCGCGGCCTGGTCGCGCACCGGCCCCTCCAGCGTCGTGTCGCCGTTGCTGTCGTGCGTGATGGTCAGGCCGTCGAACCAGATCGACCAATGTGGCTCCAGGTAGCCTTCAACTCGCATCCGGTAGTACATATGCCATCACCTTGGTGCCGCTGGACGGTAGGCGCTTATGATCCTGCGAATGCCATTGCGCCAACTGTAGCCGAGCATCGAGCTGGATGGATTGAACTAAAGACAGAATGGAGGGTTTATTTTGTGGGGTAGGGGGTTTACCCGCGAACTGAGAACCGAGAACCACAGAACCAGGTTCTCGGTTTTCGGTTCGCCCAGAAGGCGCCAGGTTCCTAGAGGAGGTGCAGCTCGCGCGCTCTGGCGGTCGCCTGGGTGCGGCTGATCACGCCGAGCTTGCTGAAAATATTGTTCAGATGAGCTTTGACTGTACCGACCGCGATCACCAGCGTCCGAGCGATCTCGGCGTTCGACTCCCCCCTGGCCATCAGGCGCAGCACCTCGCACTCGCGGTCTGTAAGCGGCTCCACCAGAGACGAGGAGACCGGGAGACCGGGAGACCGGGAGACGGGAGAAATCGATGTTCGACCTGTCTCCTTGTCTCCCTGTCTCCTTGTCCCCCCTTCTGATTCTGGGAAAGCGGCAAGCAAGGTGTCGATATAGGCCAGTAATTGGCGTACATCGGCAATAGCAGGGTTCGCGTATCGCTCAATCTGCAATCTGCAATCTACAATCAACAATCGCATCGGCGCGCCCTCATCCACAAAGCGGCGGATGTAACCCGCCGGCGCCGCGTGGGCCAGCGCACGGTCGAGCGCGACTCGTGCGCCCTCGAGGTCGCCACATGCTTGCGAGGCCAGTGCGCGCAGGATCAGGATTTCAACCACACTGCCGATACGCGCTTTGGCCTGCGCGTCCAGAAGCAAACGGTCCAGCAAGCGCAGGAGAGGCGACGGCGCACCCATATCTGCCCGCACCTGGGCGATCCGCACGCGCGCCAGGGCCAGGTACTCCGGCTCACGTGGGAAGCCGACGTCGTCGGCGGAGTCCAGCCCACATGTGTCCGCCCAATAGCCGGCAGCGTCGAGCAGACCTTGCGCCAGCGCAATCTGGGCCTGTAGCGCGGCTGCGCGCGTGACCAGGTGCGGCGCGAAACGCCGCCGCCGCGCAAGATTCATAAATGTATCGAGCGTCGCGTGCGCCTCGGCGTAGTCACCGCGCGCCTGTTGCACCCGGGCGAGCGCCACATAGCCCAGCGACACATCGTCGGCGTCCACCGCCAACGTCTCCATGATCAACTCCATCCCCTGCGCCAGATGCTGCTCGGCGCCGTCCAGATCGTTCCACTCGCGCAGCAGATCGCCCATGCCGAGGTAGTAGGCTGGGCTGCCGATCAGAATGCGCAGCTGGCCGGGGCCGGCTGCTGTGTGGGCCGCTTCTCGATAGGTTGCGGCAGCGCTCTTGAGCCGACCCTGGAGTACGTACAGGCGTGCAAGGTTGGTCATGCTGCGCAGGAATGTAAACGGGTTACCAGTCGCGCGCACAAGCGGGATGGCCGCCGCCGCCAGGTTCTCGGCCGCCTCACTCACATCGCCGCTCGCCAGGTAGGCCGAGGCGCTATTCAATCGGGCGACGGTATGCAAGAATTCTATTTCGGGCAGCAGCTCCAGCGCGCGCTGCGCCAGCACAACACAGCCGGCGATGTCGCCCGAAAAGCGCGCGAGGTTACCACGAACCGCGGCCGCCTGGCCATGCACCAGACGGGCCTGTTCCGCGGGAAGGCCAGCAGACGCATCGCGCTCGGCGTCGCGCAGGCGCGCCTCGGCGGCATCGAGCTGATTGGTAAACATCAGCGCCGCCCCATGAATGATCTCCAAGGCTGGATGCGCGCGCATACGCGCAGCGGGCAGGCTGGTCATCCAGCCGAGCAGCGTGCGCGCCTGGCCCGGCAGCATCGTCGAAAGAGCGATCTGTTCGATCAGACCCGCGGCACGCTCCCAATCTTGGGCCGCCAGGGCGTGCTGCACAGCTTCGACGACCGACCCCTGCTGCTCGAACCAGACACTGGCACGGCTGTGGAGAGTAGCCAGCGCTTCGGCTGTCGCGCCGGCCGCCAGACGCGTGCGTAACACCTCGACGAAGAGCTGATGGTAGCGATACCAGTGTCGCTCGCTGTCCAACGGCACAATGAAGAGGTTGGCGCGCTCCAATTCTTCCAGAATCAGCTGGCTGTAGGCCGCTTGGGGTTTAGGGCTTACGAGTTGGGGATTCAGCTGCGGCACATCCCCAACCCCCAACTCCCAACTCCCAACCCCCAACACCGCATCGCACAACGACCCGCACATGCGGTCGAGGATGGCGGTATGCAGGAGGAACGTCTGGATGTGGGCCGGCTGGCGGG
>DATFXE010000265.1:0-3945 GCA_035258585.1 Roseiflexaceae bacterium
AGGCGGAAGATTGCCTCTATGCAGGCACTGTAGAGCGTCAGAAAGACCTGGCGCTTGTTGCGGAAGTAGCTGTAGAACGTGCCGATGCTGACGTCAGCGGCGGCGGCGATATCGTCGGCCGTGGTCGCCTCGTAGCCACGATCTTCGAACAGCCGCGCGGCGGCGGTCAGCAGCGCGTCGCGTTTCTGGCGGCTGCGAGCCTGCTGCGGCACCCGCGGTAGATCGAGTTCAGATATGAGATTGGGAAAGGCGCCAGAAGCGCGAGGTTCGGACATCGACCGTTCCGTTCTTCAGTTTGCTGCGAGTGAAAGGAGACGAGAGACAGGAGGAGCTGTCTCTTGCCTCCTATCTCTTGTCTCTGGTCTGAATGATACAATATGTGTGCCATGTATGAAAGGCAGCTTTAGTGCGCCAGCGCCGCCTGCTGCGCGCGCCGGCCGCGTAGCGCCTGCGCCAGTACAAACCCGACGATCGCCCAGATCGGCAGCAGCCCGATCGCCCAGCCCAGCCATTGGGGCAGGGCCGGCGGGGCAGCAGCCAACACCGGCACATCCTCAAAGCTGGAGCCGAGCGGCCCATCTACGTCGATGCTGAGCATCCACTGGCCGCTCACCGGCAGGTTGACCGTCCCACGCACCCCGCCGGCGTGGTCCGGATCGGGCGACAGCGTGGCCTTGACCGGCACGGCGTTCACCAGCGTGCCGGGCACGGCTGTGACCTGGTAGTGCATGGTGCCGGCCGGCGCCTCGCGCGGCGCGATGCCGAAGAGCAGCGGCCGGCCACCCGCGGCCTCGCTGTAGTAGCTGACCGTCATGGCGTATGGGCCAATCCGTACGTCGATCGTCTTCAGCGGGGCGCGCTCCTGAGCCGCCACACGCCCAGCGCCCGCCAGCGCCAGCCCGAACAGTATAGCGCAAGCCGCGAAGTAACGGGAAGTACGCATCATTCACTCCTTTACTGTCGCGTAGCGTTCAGGCTGCGCGCGAGCAGCACGGCTGCGCCTGCGCCCACCAGCGCAGCGGCCACCGTGAACGGCAGCGTGCGCAGTAGCGTAGCACCTGTGTCGAGGCTGGGATAAAAGAACGCCCGCAGAGTATGCGCCCACGGCTGATCCCAGAACGTCGCCAGCACGCTTGTCACTACTCCCGCCACCAGTACGGCGCGATCGCCCTCCAAGCCGCGCCGCCGGGCCACTCTGGCGACCGCGTCGACGATCAATGCGGCGGCCAGCACGGCGGTAGGGTAGGCATACGGTGTGACGACCTCGGTCGGGGCGTTTGGGCGATAGGCGAAACCCTCCGCGGTGACCGCTATCTTCATCGCCCAGGGGACGAACAGGTACAGCCCCTGCCGAATCGCCAGGAACACCAGCGCCATGATCGTCGCCGCGCCGCCCAGCCGTGTGACGCGCACCACGCCGACGAGCGCCAGGGCCAGCGCGAATGCCAGCAAGATCGGATAGAGCACGAACTGGTAGCCGCCGATGCTGGCCAGGCCTTCCTTATAATCCGCTTGCGCGAGCAGCAGCAGTAGTGTGGCTAGCGTTAGCGCCAACACGACCGCAAAGCCCACCTGAGCGATCAGCCAGGAGCGGCCGGCCGCCAGGCGATTCAGCTCCGAAGCGATAGCGAACAGCGTCCCTACCCCGACCATGACCATGCTCGAAATAACCATGACGTGGAAGGGCGCCCAGAGTGTCACGTCGATCCCGTAGAGCGTGTGCCAGTAGTCGTCCAGCGGAAACGCGAGAGCGCCGAGCAGCGCGCCCGAGCCGGCAATGTACAGCCCGATCGGCGCGCGAAAGACGCCCAGCAGCATCGTGCTGTTGCTGTCGTCGACCTCGCGGCCACGCCAGGCGCGCCAGGTGTCCAGCAGAATCAAAGCCAGGCTGATCAGCCCCGAGAGCGCGATGCCGCTCAGCAGCAGCAGGTGCGGGCTGGTCAGTGCACGGTCGCGTCCAACCGAGGGGTGCCACTGGATGTCCCATGCCGCTCCGAATAAGAATGCGGCAGTTGCGAGGGCCAGCAGCAGCGCGCCGGCCAGACGCAGTGAGGTCTCGCGCGAGCGGAGCGCCGCGCCAGTGGCGGTTGCCGTGCCGCGCGCGGCCGGAATAGGTGCGGTGATAGCCATGTACGTCTCCTTTTGGAATAGTGAACGTATGAGCTCTCGAGAAATATGAACCGTAACTCATATTCTTGTATAGGATACCATGCTATTGATTCTCGTCAAGGGGGTTTTTCAGATATAGTCTCAGCCAAGCATTCTGCGTCATGGCAAGGTCGTTGCGGTAGACAATTTTGGACTGGCTCAGTGACACGCACATCTTTCCCGCGCTGCGCGCTGGCGCAATCTCATATCTGCTCAAGAGTGTGAAGATGGACGACCTGGCCTAGGCGGTGCGTCGGGCTGCACGGGGAGAAGCAACGCTGCACCCGCGCGTCGCGGCGCGTGTTGTACAAGAGATCCAGGGTGTGTCGCCGGAAGATGTAGCTCCCAACCCCTGCGCCGAACTGACTGAGCGTGAGCTGGAGGTACTCAAGGTGAGCGCCAATGGCCTGAGCAATCAGGAGATTGTCGCGCGGCTGATGATCAGTGAACACACCGTCAAAGGGCACGTCAGCAACGTTCTCAGCAAACTGCTTCTCCTTAACGTAATGACTGATACTGCTGGCTTACTCAGATGGGAGGTTTGGAGGGCAAAGCCCTCCAAGAAGCATTTGGTTTTGCACCTGGTTCGGGCGGCTTTGCCGCCCGAACCAGGTGCAAAACACAAACTTCTCGGGGGCCAGCGGCCCCCGCACCCCCACCTGGCGAGTTTGCCAGCAGTATCACCTGTATCAAACGGTCACAATTATAGAGGGATGTGTACCACACGCCGGTTCGCAAGTAGTGTAACGTGACGAATGGCAAGCGATTTCGTCTTTTGGTAGCGTGAGGATTCCCACGCCTGTGAGCGCGATGCACCTGCTAGCCCAACACTGCGTCGAATGGGCGGGTTCGCCTCACTGTGCTCGGCTTGCCGGCGCTGAAGTGCAGCCGTGATCCGCATGCGCGAACCAATGATCGTGTGGCGAGTGGATCACGACCCAGAATGCTCCTCGAGAAAGCCCTTCAGCACCTGAGCACTGTTGTGTTCTGCGTCGCGCGCTGCGTACACGAATGTGATGACCGGCTTATCTTGTAGGAGCTGTTGTAGCTGCCTGACCGCGAGATTGTTTTCGAGTTCTGCCCGGTAGCGCCGCTGAAACTCCTGCCACTTTGTCAGCTCATGGCCATACCAGGTTCGCAGTTGCGGACTCGGGGAGATATCTTTTAGCCAGAGGTCAACCTGGGCACGCTGTTTGGAAAGACCGCGCGGCCAAAGCCGTTCCACGAGAATCCGGAAGCCGTCATCCTTATTGGGCGGTTCGTAAACTCGTTTTAACTGGATCATGCTGTCTCTCTTGCGCCAAGTGGAGTGAGCGGCCCGACGACGTGCCCATCACCTGCGCCGCAGCGATAGATCGGGAAAGCGATTGAGCGAGAAACTGGTTTCTGAATAGCCCCGATCTTGTCGCCGCCCGTGCCGTCGGCTATAGCGCCGCGTTGTGCGGCGGAGTGGGTGCCGTCTATCCTACACACTCGATTGGTTCAGCATTCAGCCAAGAATGGGGGGTGAATCAACTCATTCGCTCTGTAGATGTGTTGAGCCGCTCTCAAACCACGCCGAGCTATTCAGGGTGCACTTACCACTGGTTCCACCCCGGATTTTCCCAGACGGAAACCTCAGGTTGCCCTTCAAAGAGTTGGCCAAAGAACTCCAGAATCTTGGGGTCGCTGGAGAACATCTGGAAGGCTTCAGCGCTCTGCCATTCATCGATGCCCAAGAACTCGCGCCGATCTTGCGGATTGAGCACTACTTTGTGCGAGATGTCTCCCGCCGCTTGGGCCATCTCTTTGGTCGCT
>DATFXE010000266.1:0-2147 GCA_035258585.1 Roseiflexaceae bacterium
TCATCGTAGGGACGCGATATATCGCGTCCCTACGATGACGATCATTGACAAGCAGTGCATGCTTATGCATAGCCTTGCCTGGTGTGGTGAAGCGGTTGCAGCCGCTGATCGTCTCAGCGCATCAGCGGTTTGGCTTGGCAGGTCGGGCGGCAGATGACGCTAGAGCAGGTGGTTGCCGAGGCGCTTGCGCTATGACGCGCGGCGCTGAGGATGCAGCGCTTATTGTGTCTGCCGTAGATAATCGCCAATCCAGTTGACCATGTTTACCGAATCGCGCACCGCTGCATAAAACCGGCGATCTCCCGTCCAGAGCTGCGCGCCTAAAGCTTCAGCCAGGGCCAGATACGCGGCATCATAGGCTGCGAGCTGATGATCGAGCGATTTCTGGTATACGTCATCGGCCGTCGGATCGACCAGCCTGATGCCCAAAGATAGCAATCCGGCCAGCGCCTGCGACCCGATGTCCGGCGCTATTCGCCCACGTCGCGCCGCCGTGACCAGGCCATTGGTGATCTCGTAGAGCCAAAGCGAGGGCGCAACCATCTCAAATCGGCCGGCGATCGCATCATCACGTAAGGCTACCGCCTCTGTGACGCCATCCTCGTCATCCAACGCCCATTTGAGACTGACACTTGCATCGATGACCAAATAGGTGCGATCGCTTGCCGCGACGGCGCTCATCGCCTTCGCCCCTCAGCGATGAGATCCTCTACCGGCATTCCGATTCTGCCAACACGGCGACGAATGTCATCGAGTGCCTGGGCAGCTGTGCCTGGTGATGATGGTCGCTCCTGTGCGGCGCCCGTATGTCCAGGCAGAAGTCCATCCTCAGCCAGGTGTTCGCGAATCGCCTCCAGGCAATATGCGCTCAGCGTGACCCCACGGCGAGCGGCCGCGATCTTGATTTGCGCACGGAGATCGGAATCGTCGAGGTAGATATTGAGGCGTGAGTACGTTTTTGAGCTGTCCATAGGCGCCCTTTCCGGTGAATTAGGATGCAGGCAGTGTAGCACCATGGTACTATGGTGTCAAAAGCCGACGTATTTTTCCGAAGTGCCGGTGGTAGAAATCCTGGAGTGATGTTTCAGTGTAATCAGCGGCAGACCATCGCAGCACTGCGACCTGCAACTTGCGACCTGCGACCTGCGACCTGTGCCCTGTCGCACCAGAATGAGGTATAACCACATCTATGACCAGCTACGACTACGATGCGATCATGATCGGCGGCGGGCACAACGGCCTGACATGCGCGGGCTATTTGGCGCGGGCCGGGCTGCGCGTGCTGGTGCTCGAGCGCCGCCCGATCGTCGGTGGCGCGGTCTGCACCGAGGAGATCATCCCCGGCTACAAGATCGACGTCGGCTCTTCGGCCCACATCATGATTCACCTGACGCCGATCGTGCGCGACCTGGAGCTGGAGCGCTACGGCCTCGAATACATCGACATGGACCCATTCGCGTTCTACCCCTTGACCGACGCATCCGGCGCGATCTCGTTCTATCGCGATTTCAACAAGACCTACGCCTCGATCGAGCGGATCTCGCCGCGCGACGCGGAGGCCTATCGCCAGTTCGTGAAGTTCTGGCGGCCGATTAACGAAGGTGTGTTCGAGGCATTCCTCAACCCGCCCAGCATGTTGCGGCTGTTCGGCGGCGTGGCCAAAGGCCAGGCGCTCAGTGGCCAGCTCACCAACACGATCGAGACCGTGCGCCGGCTGTTCAGCTCATACGGGCAGTTGATCGGCGAAACCTTCGAGAGCGAGGCGATGCGCGCGGCCATGACGTGGCTGGCGGCCCAGTCCGGCCCGCCGCCGGATGAGCTCGGCGCGGGCGATTTCTTCGGCTGGCACACCATGCTCCACTTGAGCGGCGCCAAGCACCCCAAAGGCGGCAGCGGCATGCTGACCCAGGCCATGGCGCGCTCGCTGGAGGCATGCGGCGGCGTGGTGCGGCTCAACGCGCCGGTGCGGCGCATTCTCGTGCGCGGCGGCCGAGCCGTAGGGGTCGAGCTATGTGACCCTTCGACAAGCTCAGGGCGCGGCGGCGAACAGATCTCCGCGCCGCAGGTAATCTCCAACGCGCATGTGATCACGACGCTGCTCGATTTGCTGGGCGAGGAATACCTGCCGGGCGATATGGCCGCGCGGG
>DATFXE010000267.1:0-2631 GCA_035258585.1 Roseiflexaceae bacterium
CGGCGGGCGGCGCGGTCGGCGCAGTCGTGGTCGGCGTCCCACCACAGGCCGTCGCGACCAACGCAACCAGCAACATACTTCCAACCGCCTGCAACAGTCCAGGTCGAGATCGCCTCATGGAGGACCTCCTTGATCATAGAGTCGTCCAGGTCGAGCGATAGTGGTTCTGATTACGGGATGTGGATGCGCTCTATTATAGCACGTTCCGCGCTACCGCTCGGCGAAGCCCTTCGCGTACCTTCGCGGGCCGCGCATTCGATGGTGTTACAATAATTGCCATGAACATTCTTTCGCTCGAAGCAATTACCAAGCAGTTCGCCGACCGGCCGCTACTCGACGATGTAACGCTGGCGATCGAGGCCGGCGAGCGCGTAGGCGTGGTGGGCGTGAACGGCAGCGGCAAGACAACGCTGCTCCGAATCGCCGCGGGGGTCGAGCCGCCCGATCGCGGGCGCGTCAGCATGGCCCGCGATTTGCGCGTGGCCTATTTGCCCCAGAACCCGACCCTGGAACCCAACCTGACGCTGATCGAGCAGATCTTTCGCGGCGAAGCGCCCGAGATCCGGCTGCTGCGCGAGTACGAGCGCGCCGCCGACGCGCTGGCGCGTGCGCCTGGCGACATGGCGCTCCAGCAAGCGGTGGCCGAGCTGGTGGCGCGAATGGACGCCGCCGGCACCTGGGCGCTGGAGAACGATGCCCGTACGATCTTGACGCGCCTGGGCATCACCGAGCTATCGGCGCGCGTGGGCGACCTTTCCGGCGGTCAGCGCAAGCGCGTGGCCATGGCCGCCGCGCTGATCGTCCCGGCCGATCTGCTGATCCTCGACGAGCCGACCAACCATATCGATATCGATACGGTGGCCTGGCTGGAGACTTTCCTAGCGCGCTCGACCGCGGCGCTCCTACTGGTCACCCACGATCGTTATTTCCTCGACCGTGTGGTTGGGCGGATCGTGGAAGTGGACCATGCTAGGCTCTACTCCTACCCCGGCAACTACACGCGCTTTCTCGAGCTCAAGGCCGAGCGCGCCCAGAAGCAGGCCTCCGACGAGGCGCGCCGTCAGACGATCCTGCGCAAGGAGCTGGCCTGGCTGCGGCGCGGTGCCCAGGCGCGCACCACCAAGCAGCAGGCCCGGATCGATCGGATCGCGACGATGCAGGCCGCCAGGCCCGAGACGGCGCAGGGCGCGCTTGAGTTGTCATCGGTATCGCGGCGGATCGGCAAGCGCGTGATCGAGCTCGCAGGTGTGAGCAAGCGATTCGACTCTAAGATTGTGCTGCGCGATCTGACGCTAAGCGTCGGGCCACGCGACCGGATCGGGATCGTTGGGCCAAACGGCAGCGGCAAATCCACACTGCTGAACCTGATCGCCGGGCGAGTCAGCCCTGACAGCGGCACGATCACGATCGGCGAGACGGTTCACATGAGCTACTACGATCAGGAGAGCGCCGAACTGGACGAGTCGCAGCGCGTGATCGACTACATCAAGGAGGGCGCCGAGCTGCTGCGCGACGGCCAGGGCGCCACCCTCACCGCCGCGCAAATGCTGGAGCGCTTCCTGTTCCCGGCCGCGGCGCACTACACCCCGATCGCGCGGCTCTCCGGCGGCGAGCGGCGGCGGCTGTACCTGCTGCGCAAGCTGATCGGCGCGCCGAACGTGCTGCTGCTGGACGAGCCAACCAACGACCTCGACATTCAGACCCTGACGCTGCTGGAAGATTACCTAGATGAGCCAGAGTCGCGCCGAGACGAGGGCTTCGCGGGGGCCGTGATCGTCGTCTCGCACGATCGCTATTTCCTCGATCGAACCATCAGCCGGCTGCTGGTATTTGAGGGCGATGGCGCGGTGGTCGAGTACCCCGGCACATACAGTGCCTACGCCGAAACACATTCGCAAGTTGAACGTTTGAGCGTTGAACGTTCGCAACCCCAACGTTCGAAGGTTCAACGTTCCAACGTTCCAACGGACAAGCCCCGCAAGCTGACGTTCAAGGAGATGCGTGAGCTGGAGGGGCTCGAAGGGCGGATCGCGACGCTGGAGGCTGAGCAGAGCGCGCTGCAGACACAGATCAACGCGGCCTCGGGCGAGTACCAGGCGCTGCTGCGGCTGACCGCCGAGCTGGAGCACGTCAGCGCCGAGCTCGAGGCGGCTGTGGAGCGGTGGGGCGTGCTGGCGGAGATTGCTGAAAGCAACCAGTGATGGTCAACCAATCAGAGCTCATCCAGGATCGCTACCGGCTCATCCGCCTGCTCGGCAGCGGTGGGTTCGGCGCGGTGTATTTGGCCGAGGACCTGCGCCTGGGCCGCATCGTCGCGATCAAGGAGATGGACGCCGCGCGGCTCAGCCCCGACGATCGAGCGGTCGCAGAGCAGCTGTTCGAGCGCGAGGCACGCATGCTGGCATCACTCGATCACACCGGCCTGACGCGCATATGGGATTTCTTTGAGCAGGACCAGCGCGTGTGCCTGGTGATGGAGTATGTGCCCGGCCGGACGCTGCGCGATCTGATCCAAGCACACGGCGGCCCGCTCGAGGAGCCGATCGTGCTGGAGTGCGCGCTCCAGCTCTGCGCGGTGCTGAGCTATTTGCACGCGCGCCGGCCGCAGGTGATCTTCCGCGATCTCAAGCC
>DATFXE010000268.1:0-7890 GCA_035258585.1 Roseiflexaceae bacterium
CCCCGCCGAGCGGGTCCACGTCACCGGGATCCCGGTTGCGCTGGAGGCCGCCCAGCCAAAGGATCGAGCCGATGTGCGCCAGCGCCGCGCCCTCCCGCGCGACCTACCGGTGATCTGCCTGTTCGGGGGCGGGCTGGCGACCGAGCGGGCACGGCGCATGGTTACAGGGATCCTGGAGATCGAGCAGCCCGGCCAGCTGGTGGTCGTCGCCGGCCGCAACGCCGAACTGGCCGGCGCCCTGGCCGACCTTCGTTCCGGCCGGCACATGCGGCTTCGTGTCGAGCAGTATGTCGACTACGTGGACGACTTGCTGGCAGCCTGCGATCTGGCGATCACGAAGGCCGGCGGCCTGATCGTCAGCGAGGCGCTCGCGCGCGGCCGGCCGCTGCTCGTCGTCGATCCGATACCTGGCCAGGAGGAGTGGAACGCTGACTATGTCGTAGGTATGGGGGCAGGGCAGCAGCTGCGGATGCCGGAGGCGGTGCCGCTGGCGGTGCGGCAGCTCTTGCGCGACGGCCCGCGCCTGGCGAGTATGGCGGCGCGCGCCAAGCACGCTGGTCGTCCGCAGGCAGCGCATGATATTGCTGCCTTTGTCGCGCTAGCTGGCCGATCGTAAGCACCGCTTGCTGCGCACTTTTTCGAGCGCAAATCTCATAGACTATGTATTCACACAGGAGGAATCACCCATGAACACTGAACTGGTTGTGACGATGTTCGACAGCGAGGACGCTGCCAGTGCCGCTTATGCGGCGCTGCAGCGGCTGGAGCAGAACGGCGGCATTGCGATCTTGGATGCCGCGACCCTTGTCAAGCACGGCGACGGTACATCCGAGATTAAGGACACGCAGGACGTGGATACACGCCACGGCGCGTACTTCGGCGTCATCAGCGGCGCGCTGATCGGCTTACTAGGCGGCCCGGCCGGCGCGTTGATCGGCTCGGTCGCCGGCGCCGCCACCGGCGCGGCCTCGGCCAGCCTGATCGACCTCGGCTTCCCGAAAGCGGATCTTCAAGCACTCGACGACCAGCTGGCTCCTAACAGCTCGGCGCTGGTGGTGCTGCTCGAAGCGACCTGGCTCGACCAGCTCGACGCCGCGCTTGCCAACTTCGGGGGCCGGAGCACCCGGCGCAGCCTGCGCGGTGATGGTGCCGGGCGGATCGCCGCTGCCGGGGATGCGATCGAGCAGGAGCTGGCCGAGCTGCGCGTGGAGGACGAGCGAGGCTGGGCGGCGCTGGTCGCGCAGTTCGATGCCGATCTCGACCGGATGGATGCCCAGCTGGCGCAGGAATCGAACCTGATCCGCGCCGAACTCAATGCCGAGGCGCAGGCCGAAGCCGACCTGGCCGCGCTGCGCGACCGGCGCGACGCCAAGCGGCGGGAGCTGAACCAGAAGATCCAGGACCGCATCGACCAATTGAATGCAGCGCTCGCGCAGCGCCGGGCGACGCTGGCCGCCGACACGGCCGAGGCCAAAGCCAAAGCCAATACCCAGATCGCCACACTTGAGACCAAGCTCCAGGCGGCCCAGCAGCAGCTGGAGGCAAGCTGGCAGGCGCAGCAAGCCGAGTGGCAGCGGGATATCGACGCTTTGAAGGCGCGGGCGGCGAAGGCCGAGGCCGCGGCCAAGGCCAACATCGACGCGCAGATCGCCGCGCTCGAAGCCAAGCGCCAGGCAGCTCAGCAGGAGTGGGATCGGCGCAAGAGTGCCACGGCCGCCGCCGCGCAGGATCTCAAAGCGGGCGCGAGCGAGGCTCACGAGGATCTGCGGCAGGCCCACGAGAAAGCCGCGGCTGAGTTCAAGTAAAGGGGCGGCGCCGGCTGGAACGATCGACGTCGTTCTCTCGGAAGCCTCAACACGAGTCATCCCGAACGTAAGGTTCGGCGTGACCGTGGCAACGAAACCTCCTGGGACTAGAATGTGGTTACCACACCGCTTCTAGACCAGGAGGTTTCGTACATGCATGAACAGGCCTCATGCCAGGAAGCCCTGCACCTGCAGCCATTCGCCAAACCGTTCAATCCAGTGGTCGCTTGGCAAGCCCTGCTGCGCCATACCGAAGCCATGACCGCCTTTGGAATAGGCATGCAGCTCGATCGGATGGCCTGCGGCTTTCCAGGCGGGACACAGAAGCATGATACCATCCCAGATCAATGAGAACGCCGGATCGTCATTGGCAAAAGCGAGGAACAGCGGCGGCGCATCGGCGGCAACAGCGAGATCTTGCCAAACAGGACTGTAGATCAGCGCTGCGAAATTCGGACGACTGTCCGCCTCGTACTGCGTGGCAACCCCGGTTGCGACGACACCGCCCGCCGAGAAGCCCAGCACACCGATCCGCTGTGAGTCGATGCCCCATGTGGCAGCACGCTCCCGGACCACGCGCATAGCTTGCTTTCCATCCATCACAGCAAGTGGTGCATGTGACTTCATCCGGTCCCAGTCGAGCTGCCGCAACTGCTGCACAAAGTCTTCGTCACGAGCGGCCGTCGGCAAAAGCCGGTATCGCAGCACAAATGTCGCCACTCCGCGCATGGTGAGCCACTGCGCAACGTCGGTACCCTCGTTGTCGATGGGCAGGAAGTGGAAGCCGCCGCCAGGGCAGACGATGACGGCGCTTCCATTGGCGACAGCTGAATCGGGGAGGAACGCGGTTAGAGACGGCTGCGGGACATTGCGCACGACCTTGAGCCTGGTGATGCGATTGTTGAATCGAGGGATGTAAATCGTTTCCTGTTCCTGTTGCGACTCGGTTTCGGTTCCGGGAATGCTGTCAGGCCAGACAGGAATGACCTCTGGCCTCGCTGCACGTTGCATGCGGAATGCCTCCTCTCTTGTCTGCGCACGTATGACAATGGAGCAAACGGGCGCTGCTGAACGCTCGCCGCCAGAAAGTACAGTACAATGTACCGTGTGGACCGGCCACCGGAAGCCACGGCGCTGGGGCAGGATGGTGCCTCAGGATGGTCAGCTCGCCTGACCATATAGTAAGCTAAGCTGACGAATTTGTCAAGGGGCACAGGCGATGGGATTTACAGCTGATCAACAGCGTGCATTGCGCCATCAAAATATTGGAAGACTCTTTTTACAGGCGCAGCGCGACTATCAGCGCCGAGCGCTGCAGAAGCTGCACGCGCTGGGGTATAGCGCCTTATCGCCTGCGCACATCACGGTCTTGTCGCAGCTTGCTGAGCAGGCCATGCGCACGGTGGTCCTGGCGGAACGGGTTGGGATCACCAAGCAATCCATGAGCGATTTGGTTCGTGAGCTCGAAGCACACGGGTACGTCGCGCGTAGGGCCGATCCGCACGATAAGCGGGCCGCCATCATTGGTTTGACGGCAGCCGGCGAGCACTTGCTGGCCGAGACCGACCAGGTGAAGCGCGACATCGAGCGAGAATACATGGCCCGAATTGGCGAGCAGGGCTTCGAGCAGCTGCTGCAGCTCCTGACGCAGCTGCTCCAGAACGACAACATCGAGCTGGTTTGATAGGCGCCTTGTGTCTCGCTGGCGTAGCTGCCAGCGAGACGGCGCGAACGCCGCAATCACAACCGTGCGCATATCAATGAATGGCCGAGCCCTTGCTTCCAGAGTGGCTTGTTAATTCCTCTTTCCTATCATCCTTCAGGGGATCATCCCGGTGCGGTGTCGCCCTGCACGACGATGTGAGTCGCCATGTTCTACAGCAGTTTGCAGCTCAATTGAGCTCGGAGCTGGCCCTCACCCCGGCGCTGCCGCGCCACCCCTCTCCCGTCGCGACGGGAGAGGGGTTGAGGGTGAGGGCTCCAGCGGTTCAACTGTTCTGCAAATTGCTATGAGGCCTGCGCAGCGGTGATGCTTCCGGTCTGCGGCGAAGAGATCGTGATCGGGCCGCTCATGATGCTCAGCGCTGGTGTCCGCTGTGCGATGTCGAAGCTCACGGTCGCACCGCTGACCTCCGCGCTTCCCTTCACCGCGGAGAACGTCGAGGGGATGCGCGGCGAGGCTGCCGCGGCTCAGCTCGCTCAGACCCCAATAGAAGTTTTCCAGGATCACCTTCGGATGGCCCGGGAGCTCCCGGTGGATTTTGAGCAGCAGATCTGTCATCCCGCGTCCGCCGTAGCCAACCTTGGCGCCGCTGAAGTACGGCACATTCTCGGCTGGGTTCGTCGCGGCAGCGCCGAGTCCACTGCATTCGCGCTTCACGGCGGCGACGAGATCCTCCGAACCGGGGTGATGACGTACGGCAGGCCGAGCAGCGGATCGAGATCGTTGATGCAGCTGGTCAGCACGACGAGGTCGATATTGTGGCGGCCGGCCAGCGCCTCGGCCTTCGCTCGTTCGCACTTGGTGAGCCAATCGTCCAGCCGCACGACGATGGAGCTGTCGCCGCCGCTCGCGCGGTCGACAACAAACGCGCTCACCTCGCCTGTGGACCCGTCGCTGGCTATAACCTGCGTGCGACGCTGGATCGCCAGCTCGCCTGGCGGGATATGCTCGATGACCAATGCGATATGATCGGCCTCGAACTCCGCGAAAGGGTCGACCGCGTAGAATGGCTCGTAGTCCGAGGCAGTGGAGCTGTTGTAGCGTTCCTCCGCGGACGGCTCAAGCGCCGCCGGCCCGTCCTGCGTACAGTCCGGCATCACCCTGTCGTGTGTGGTCTCGGCCGCCTGCGCGACTGGCGCGAGATGTTCGACGCCTGCCACGCTGCCATCCTATACGACGATGTGGGTCAGGCAGCACGCCCGCCGATCGACGATCAGCCGGGTCGCGCTGCCGCCGTGTCCATCCCTACACTGAACCTGGGCGCCGAGTGGAATGATGCGCTGTGTAGGCGCGGCGCTCATGCCGCGCTTGTCGTCGTTGCCGAGCGCTCCAGCCGCGCCGCGGCGTACGTGTCGCGCAGTTGGGCGAGTTCCAAATCGAGCGTGATCTTGGTCGCACGGTCCGCACGGGTGGCGAGCGCCTCCAGGGCGGTGATGTCGCGCCAGCGCTCCTGCAGCTCGGCGTCCTGGCTGGCCGCCAGTTGCTGCTCCGCCGCCGCGCGGCTATGCTGCAGCGTCTCGTTCTGAGCAGTAAGCGCAGCCCGCTCGTCATCGCTCGTCGCGCGCGAGATCGCTTCCTGATACCTGGCGATCGCCTCGTCCAGGCGCTGGACCTCGGCGGCGCGCGTCTGGTTCAGCACCGAGCGCGCCGCGTCGCGGCGCGTGCGCACGGCGGCGGCTTGCACACGGAGATCCTCCTGCTGCGCAGCTGGGGCACTGCTCATCGCGGCGTAGATTTGCGCCAATTCGTGGTTCATCGCATCGAGATCGGCGACATCCTCGGCGGCTGTGCTGCTCCAGGCCGCCAGCTGCTCGCGGCGGCGCTCGGCCTGGCGGGCGATAAAGGCGTGCTTGGCGTCCTGGAACTCCTGGCCGTCGTCGTTGGTCAGACTAAAATGCATGGTCTCGCCGCCGAAATCGGCGATGCTGCGCGCGTACATGGCCGCGTACTCGGGCGCGAGGAGGGCGAGGAACGCCGATGTGCCGGGCGCGAGCGCCTGCTGCATCTCCTTCAGATCATCGTGGTACAAGTCGCGGCTGGCGAGCAGTTCGCTGGCCGCGCCAATAGCCGCGCCGGCGGCGCCCAGAGCGGCGATGCCCACAGGGCCGCCGGCTGCGCCGATCAGCCCCCCGACGATGGCGCCGGCGCGACCGCCATGCCGCGAGTCGAGGTCGCCGATCTGTCGGATCACGGCCGAGTCATCCTCGCGTTTGGCCAACACAACCACGTCGAGCACTTGCAGGTCGCCCTTGCGCACGAACTCGCGCAGCCAGGTGGCGGCCTCGTCCGCGGTCTCCGCGCTGTCGAACGCGGTCAGAAACAGTTCATAGGTCATGGTCATACTCCTTAATTGCGTGTTTCGTCCCCGGTCGCCCAGGAGGATCCGCCTAACAGATCGGCTCTTGCGTGCACTATCGTCGCCGGCTGGCAGATCAGATCTGGTGGTGATCGACGATCGCGCGCTAGTGCGTGGGCGTTGCACAATAGCCCGTCACATGCTCGCGCTGGACCGCCGTCCAGCGTATACTTACGTTTCGATCGGCGACCTGAACCGTGTGGTCCGGCCTCACCGCTATCTCTTGAGCATGGGTGAGTCAGACAACCTCGGAGCGGTAGACCCTGCCCCCGTGCAGCGCCACGATCCGGTCGATCGACTCGGTCGAGCCTTCATCCACCTCAGCGATCAGCGCTGTTTCATCGGGGTTGAGCTGCGTGCTGACATCATCGATGAAGTCTTCGCTCAGCCCGAATTCGCTGAGATCCACCGTAGCGCCCACGATTCCACCCGACGCCGCGCCGAGCGCGGCTCCAGTAGCGGCCGCACTGGCGGCGGCGCCTGCCGCGGCACCAACCGGACCGAGCATCGCTCCGAGCAGACCGCCGATCAGGCCGCCGCCAAGTAGGCCCCAAGCCGTCCCGACGCCTTTGGTATCGAGAACGGTCAGGTTGCCTTTGGCATCCTTGGTCGCGATCGCGCCGCGCTTGAGCCGGATGATACCATCTTTGTCGAGGTTCTGCACATGTGTGGCCGCATCATACGCCTGGTTCTGGGTCGCGAAGACGGCTACAATGACTCGATCCGCCATGATCTACCTCTAGCCTCGCGCCGAGCGAATAGTTATACCCACTCTACCCAATCTCGCCCTTATCGGCTTCTCTCCCACGGCCAGCTCTTCACGCAACGAATGATCGGCAGCCGTGCTGGCCGATGAGCAAGGGCTATCCCTCGACGAACGCATGGGGCAAGCCCTGCAATGGTTCGATGACCGCACCTGTGGTCCGACAAAGCGAGTGCCGAGGCATCGATCGCTTGAGAGTGACTCTATCGAAAGGATAGCGGTGCGATCGATACAATGACTGGCCTCGGGGCCGGCCGATGGTAGGACCCATATCTCGGCCAGCTACCGACGACAAATATGGCGGCATGGCATACGCTACAGGTGCAACGCCAGGGCAGGGGCGAGAAAAAGTGGTGACCGAACCTGGCCTGGCGACCTGGTCGAGATATCATCGCGCTACACGTTTGCTTGAAACAGGTCACATCACGCAAGGAGCAGAATCATGATTTATACAGCAGTGGTGCCACAGCTCACCAAGCCTGTGGACGCGCGCGATCACATCCGGGGAAATGCCGCCGCGTCTGTCACGCTCGTGGAGTACGGCGATTACGCATGTCCGGCGTGCCGCGATGCTGAGTGGATCGTCAAGGCGATTCTGCAGGTCATCCCCGCCGAGGTGCGTTTTGTCTTTCGGCACTTTCCTGTGCACCAGGCGCACCCGCAGGCCCAGCATGCGGCCGAGGCGGCAGAAGCGGCTCATGCACAAGGCAAGTTCTGGGATATGCACGACTATCTGTTTGAGCACCAGCGGCATCTCGGCGATGCTGAACTGCTCCGTTATGGCGCGGAGATCGGATTGAACACCGATCGCTACAACGACGAACTGATGCGCGAGGTGTACGCCAGCCGGGTGCATGACGATCTCGTGAGCGGGATGCGCAGCGGCGTGACAGACACCCCGACGTTCTTTATCAACGGTTCCCGCCACGACGGTCCGGTCCGCTTCGAGACGCTGCTAGCGGCCGTCCAGGCTGCGGGCGCGCAACGATAGGAGGATTGATGACGAACATCTCCGTGACCAACAAGGTCGTGACGTTCATCACCGTTTATGAGGTCGCGCGCGCCGACCAGCAGCACCTGATCGATTTGCTCACGACGGCCTATGAGCAGACTATTCGCCACCTACCGGGGTTTGTGGAAGCGCATATGCACCGGAGCAGCGATGGCGTGCGGGTCGTGAGCTATGCGCAGTGGGATGCACAGGCCGACGTGGAAGCTATGATACGCAACAGCGAACTCTGGC
>DATFXE010000269.1:0-7191 GCA_035258585.1 Roseiflexaceae bacterium
CGATGTCGAGGAAGTTGGCCGGCTCACCGCCGTAGAGCTTGACCACATCCATGGTGGCCATAGCCAGGCCGGCGCCATTGACCATACAGCCGATATTGCCGTCGAGCTTGATGAATGTGATCCCTGCCTCGCGTGCGCGGCGCTCGGCCTCCGGTTCGTCGGATGCATCGCGCATCGCCTCAAGGTCGGTGTGGCGAAACAGGGCCGAGTCGTCCAGCACAATCTTCGAGTCCAGCGCCTGAAGCGCACCGCCCGGCAGCACCACCAGCGGGTTGATCTCGGCCAGTGATGCATCCGTCTCCATATAGGCGCGATAGAGCGCGCCGGCTATCTGGGCGAACTGGCGGGCCTGTTTGCCATCGGTCAGGCCGATGCCAAATGCCAACTCGCGCGCCTGGTAGGGGTGTAGCCCAAGCATCGGGTGCGCAGCGATTTTGACAATCGCCTCTGGCTTGGTCCTGGCAACCTCTTCGATCTCAACTCCACCTTCCGACGAGGCCATGACTACGATCCGCTTCGACCCGCGGTCCATCACGACGCCGAGGTAGATCTCGCGCTCATAGCTGATCGCCTCGGCCACCAGCACTTTCTCAACCGTAAGGCCCTTGATATCCATGCCCAATATTTGACTGGCCACTTCCTCAGCCTGCTCGGGCGTATCGGCCAGCTTTACGCCGCCAGCCTTGCCGCGCCCACCAACAAATACCTGCGCCTTGACGACTACTCGCCCGCCGATCTGCTCGGCTATCTGGCGCGCCGCGGCGGGCGTGCTTGCGACACCACCGCCCGTGACTGGAATGCCATAGCTTGCCAGAATATCACGGGCCTGGTATTCATGCAGCTTCATGAACGCTCCTTATTGATGTTTCGAGCGACTCTGATGCCATAGTAGCACGATCCATGTGCCGCGTCAACGCGCGGTTACGTGAACTCTAACACCCCTGAAGGCCGATCATGCAACCGGCATCCAGGGGTGTTTATTGTGCTACTATGAGCGCCATGTTAGCGCATGTGCGCCGATGCTAGCGGCTCTGTGTCAGCTTCACACGCTCTTCGGCGGTGATTGGTTGGAACTGACCGTCTTTGTTGAGGTATACGATCTCTTCGTTCTTCACATTGACGATCAAATCCTTCGATCCATCACGATTCAGATCGTCGAAACGCAACAGCACCGGCGTCTTGTCCTCGCCTGCGCCGAACAGGTACGGCCCGGTCAGCGTGCGGATCTTGCTGGCATCGCCGCCGGGGATCTCAATCACGAGCACTTGCCGGTTGAGATTCATGGCGATAAAATGTGTCGGCGTGCCGGCGCCATCATCATGCCCGACAACCTCGTCGGCCTGAAATGTGCGCGTCGTGCCATAGCGGAAATCATCATAGCGGTTGCGGCCCCAGCTCATGACATTGCCCATGATCGCATAGATCGCGAGCAGCGCCAGCAGCGCCGTCACAATATAGGCGACCGAATGCAGCGAGATCGTCGGAAGCGCGATCTGCGTTCGTGGCTGCGGCGACCCAGCGCGGGCGGTGGTGTTGCGCATCTCCTGGCTACGTACTGCCATTGCTGGTTCCTCCTATTCCAGCTGGGCGCTTCGGTAAACGCCCACATCCATGTGCAACCGTGTCTCCGCCCGAACGGTTTCTCAGCGTAGACGATCTATGTAAAACGTATGTTCTAATATCGGGCTGTGATGAGTATAGCAGAACATGCGTTCGGTGTCAAGGGCTATCTTGACGAAAATTTGATCTGCTGCGAGCGAATATCGTAGCACATTCACCCTATGATAGAGCACGCCGCAAAGCGACCGAGCCGACTGGACAAATGGCGGAGGACGGGCGGTTAGATTTCTGTTACACTGGTCGAATGGCGCGTAGCGCCCATTCAGATCGAGGTGGCATCACAATGGCGACCACGACGAAAACGCGCGCTGCTGCGCTTGATCCAGCGGCTTCGCTGCGGCGCAGCGTGCTGGCGCTGGCTCTGCCGGCCGTCGGCGAGCAAATTCTCAACACGCTTGTCGGACTCGCCGACACATTCCTGGTCGGCCACTTGAGTCCCGCGGCGGCAACCCAGCTAGGCTACAGCAGCTCGGCAGCGCTGGCCGGTGTCGGCCTGGCCAACCAGATCGTGTGGCTGATCACCGTGCTATTTATGGCCGTGAGTATCGGCAGCACCGCGTTGATCGCGCGCGCCACCGGCGCAGGTGATGGCGATACAGCCAACCGCGTGCTGCACCAATCGCTGCTACTTGGCCTGTTCATGGGTGTTCTCGCGACGGCCGGCGCGCTAGCGTTGTCCGTTCCGGCGATTCAGATGTTAGGAGCTGGGCAGGATGTGCTGCCGCGCGGTGTCACGTTCCTGCGAATCGTGGCGCTGACTTTCACGCCAGCGGCGCTCCTGTTTATCGGCACCGCAGCGCTGCGCGGCGCCGGCGATACACGCACACCGCTGTATGTGATGCTCGGCGTAAACGTCGTGAATATTCTGTTCTCGTGGCTGCTGATCAACGGCAATCTAGGCGCTCCGATCCTCGGCGTGGCTGGTTCTGCGATCGGCGCTGCCGTCGCACGCGGCACTGGCGGGCTTGTGCTCATCGCACTCCTGCTGCGCGGCCGATCGGGCCTTAAGCTCTCGCTCGATCTCCGGCCGGATCGCGCCATCCTGCGCCGGCTCATACGAATAGGAGCGCCAAGCGGCGCAGAGCAGCTGGTGTTTCAGGGCGCGCTGCTGATCTTCGTGCGCTTCGTGACCAGCCTGGGCACGGCCGCCTACGCTGCGCATAATGTAGTGATCAATATCGAATCGCTCTCGTTCCTGCCGGGCCTGGGCTATGCAACCGCCGCGTCGGCGCTGGTTGGGCGCTGGTTAGGCGCCCGCGAGCCACAGCTGGCCGAGGCCAGTGCGTACGAGGCGCTGCTGCAGGGCGGGCTGATGATGACCACGCTCGGCGCGATCATGGTCCTGCTCCCACACCAGCTGATCGCCAGCTTCGTGGCCGACCCGCAGGTGATCGAGGTTGGCGCGACGCCAATGCGGATCGCCGGGTTATTCCAACCGTTTTTAGCGATCAATTTTATCCTGTCCGGCGGCTTGCGCGGCGCCGGCGACACGCGCTGGCCGCTATACACCAAGTTCATCAGCACCTGGGGCGTGCGGCTGCCGCTGGTATATACGCTGCTAGCACTCGGCTTTGGATTGAACGGCATCTGGATTGCGATGGGAACCGATTTTGGCGTGCAGGCGCTGCTGGCGGCATGGCGCTTCCGTGCAGGTAAATGGAAGACGTTGCGCGTCTGAGTTATTGGTTTTGAGCGCAGCGAAGAGTCAGAACTTCAATGGTTGAGCTTGCCCCCCACAACCCCTATGGCCTCACGCTGCGGCGGCCGGTACTGGCGGCAGCCGGCTGCTTCGGCTACGGCGTTGAGTACGCGCGCTTGGTCGATATCGCGGGCATTGGCGCGATCGTCACCCGAAGCACGACCCTCCACGGCCGGCGAGTCGCACGGCCTCCGCGACTGATCGAGACGCCAGCCGGCGTACTTGCGGCGGGCGCGTGGCCCGACCCTGGCCTGGCGCGGGTGATCGAACGCCACGCGCCGGTGTGGGCTGGCTGGGATACGCCAGTACTGCTCAGCCTCATCGGCGCGACGCCCGAGGAGTACGCGGCTTTCGCCGCCGCCCTCGAAGGCGTCGAGGGTATCGCCGGCCTGGAGCTGAACCTGGCAGCCCATAGTGAGCAGGCCGCGCGTATTGTCGCGGCTGCCCGCGCCGCCACACAGCTGCCGCTGCTGGCCAAGCTGGGCCATCCGGAAGGCGCGTCTCATGGGCTGGCCGCGCTGGCGCGTGCAGTTGTCGACGCGGGCGCGGATGCGGTTGTCGCGATCGGCTCGCCGCGCGGCATGGCGATCGACCCGCAGAGCGGCCAGCCCGTCGAGGGCCGGCTCTCCGGCCCGGCGCTGCGCCCGCTGGTGTTGGCGCTGGTGGCGGATGTGGCTGCGGCGGTGAGTGCGCCGGTGATCGGCTGCGGCGGGATCGCGACATCGGAAGATACACGGCAGTTTCTAGCGGCCGGCGCCGCGGCGGTGCAGATCGGCGTCGCGCTGCTTTCCGACCCTAGCGCGGCGGCACGGATCGGCGATGAGTTAGAACGTTAGGATGAGTTATTGACCGCTGCACTAGCAGCTAAAGATAGCTGCTGGGGAGGTCTGGAGGGGCCTTCAGCCCCTCCAGACCTCCCCAGTGGTGGGGGTGTGGGGGCGACGCCCAGAGGGCACCCGGCCGCCCCCACACCCCCACCAAAAGTTTAGCTATTTTTGCAGCGCTCAGTAGAACGTTAGAAAGTTGACACGTTAGCAAGGTTGGAAGATTTTACCTTTCCAACCTTCTAACATGCTAACGTTTTAACGTGCGAACGTGCCAACGGCTAACGCACCGAGCCGCGGCGCACCAAGTTCACGATCGCCAGTAGGATAACGGCGCCGACGAAGGAGATCAACAGCGCACTCAGATTGAACGTGTTGCTGTTGATCGTCGGCCCACCGAACAGGAAACCGCCAATCATCGCGCCGATGATACCGACGACGATGTTGAGCAGCGCCCCTTGCTGCGCGTTCGTCCGCATCACGATGCTCGCGAGCCAGCCTACCAGCGCGCCGAACAGCAGCCACAGGATGAGATTGATCACGGTGTCCTCCTCACGTATTTTGTCACCTTCGCGGCACCAGGTATAACCACGCTTGTCTGTCCTGGCGCCCGTTTACCTCTCGACTATCGATAAAAGCAAACGGCGTGCCATGATAATGATCCCCACTGCCGGCCCGCAGCGACGTTCGTCGCCTCGCAAGCCCTAAACCGCACCCTCGCAGCCAAAATAGTAAAAACGGATAGGAGTTACGCGATTGGGAGGTTTGGAGGGCCAAGCCCTCCAAAGGACCCCTTTCTTTTTCTACCCACCTGTGATACTGCTGGCAAACTCGCCAGGTGGGGGTGCGGGGGCCGCAGGCCCCCGAGACGTTTCTTTTTTGCGCCTGGTGCGGGCGGCAAAGCCGCCCGCACCAGGCGCAAAACCAAATGCATCTTGGAGGGCACAGCCCTCCAAACCTCCCATCTGAGTAAGCCAGCAGTATCACCTGTAGCGGCAAAGCCGCCACAGGTGGGTAGAAAAAGAACATTCTCGGGGCCGCAGGCCCCGCGCCCCCGTTAAAACGCCAACAGCGTAAGTCGTAACGGAATGACTCATGGCGAAGATAGTCGTTGTTTGTGCAAAGATCAGTGAAGATTCTGCTCCGATTATCAATAGTACGAAATGGCTATTCTATAGTTTCAAAACTGCAAACTATATACCATAGGTAATCTGTTAGATTAGACATCGCTGCAAATGGGATACGGCAACCAACACAGCAACTCGATCTACGCGCCGTTTTCATCAACTCAGGGGTTCACATTTTTCGAATATGTCGCGCCATGTTTGCGCTGCTTCTGCCGCTCTGTTCGCGTCACTGCCGGACGCCGGTCATGTCGTTGTGCGCCGGATCTATTTGCTTGAAGCTATAAGGGATCTGGAAAATCTAAATCATCTCTGGGAGGTGTGGAGGGGGCACCCAGAGGGTACCCGGGCCCCCCCACCCTGGGATGTTTTGAAATTTCTGAGTCCCTAAGTCCTGATTTGGTCAATGCCCACCAGAATGTTCTTGCTATCGTTGGGCACAACCAAGGAGAACGTAACGTATGCACGCCCCAGCCCATTCCGCCCAGCCCACTTGGCAATCACGTTGGATTCGCGCACTCCTCGCCTGGATGCTCCTTCTGGCGCTGCTGCCAGTGGCTGCGTTCAACCCGCCGAGCGCTGCTGCGGCCGCTTGTGCCCCTGGTGGGGTGACCATCCTCGACAATGTCGTAGCCGATGCCACCAACAAGCTAACGTTCTATGAAGATACCGGGATAACTCCACAGCTACGCGGGATGTATGTCGGCTACACAATTAAGAATAATGCCGCCACGACCAGCGCCGACATCTGGATCAAGCTGGACTCGTTCCCCGGCGGCGGACGCATCCAGCTCGGCGCGAATGAGGATGGCGTTCAGCATGTCGGCCCACTGGCCGCAGGGGCGAGCAAACAAGTCTATTTCTATCTCGTCGACGCGAGCGGTTCGACCGACGCGACCGGCCTGAACGAGCCGTTCCAGGTCAACCTCTACCCCGGCGATCCGGCGATCCTCGGCGCCGGCGCCGAAGTCTGCGACTACGCCGATCAGATCGATAATATCGACGACTCGATCAAGGCCGCCGCCAACGCCGTCTACACCACTATCGCCGGCCCCAACCCGGCCGCGATCGGCGGCATCATGACGCTGACCGTGGTGGGCGAGACCGGCACGGTCGGCGGAGACCAGGGGTTCGCGCTGACGCCGGCCGCGGCCGCAGCATGGCCCGCCAATGCCTACCAGATGACCGATGTCCATGTGGACTATTATTGGACCAGCAGCGGCGGCGGGCTGTCCTGCCCGAATAAAGTCGGTGGGATTCCAACTTCGCCGCCGAATAATCTCACGCAATTCGATGACGTCCTATACTTCATCGCTCCATCGCCCAAGAGCGCCTGCTATAAAGTGACCTACACCTTTGTCGCCACCGGCGTGACGACTGGTCCGACATCTGTCTCGGCCACTAACTATATCAACAGCGGCACGCAATTCAAACACACCGACCCGGATGTCAACGGCATCTTCTCATCCATTCAGCCGGCCGACAACAAGACCACGCTGACAAAGAGCGTTTCGCCCGCCAACTTGCCGACCGGCGGAACTGCCAACTACACGATCACGTTTAACAATACGTACACCAACACGGTAACATTAGACACGATCCAGGATGTGCTTCCGACCGGCGCGACCTATGTCAACAACTCGTCGTCGTCCACCTGCACCGCCAGCCCGATCGGCAACCCCACTATCAGCGGACAAACGCTGACATGGTTCAATGAGCCGATCGTGCCGGCCAGCTTGACCTGTACGCTGACCTACCAGGCGACCATCCCGAACACCACTGGCGCTTACACCAACAGCGTGACGGCCAAGATCGGTTCGACCCAGATCGACACCACCTTGGCGACGACCGATAATGCCCCCGGCACGGCCATGGTCACCGTCGGCACGCCCGCGCTCAGCCTGAGCAAGAGCGACGGCGGCGC
>DATFXE010000270.1:0-3357 GCA_035258585.1 Roseiflexaceae bacterium
CCCGCCGTAGAGTCGCGCCAGCGCGCCCACATCCGCCGTCGTGGCGACGATGTCCTTGGCCTCCAGGATGAGTTGGCTGGCGCGGTCGGAGAGGCCGCTGAGCTGGAGCGTGCGCACTGGCGCCGTGCGACCTTCCAGTGGCCCAAGCTCGGCGGGCTTCTCGCGGCTCGTCAGCACAACGCAGCTGTGGTGCTCGCGCTCGCTCACGGCGCGCAGCAACTCGCCATACTCGGCGTAGCCGCTGCGATAGATGCCGGTCAATACGCCAGGCTGCATGATTGACTCGAAATTGTCGAGGATCAGCAGGCAGCGCCGCTGGCGAAGGAGCTGAATGAGCAGCCCGATCTTGTGGGGTACCTGGTCCGGCAGCGTTGCTTGCTGGTCGGAGATCGCGCGGATGGTCTGATCGAGCACCTCCGCGAGCGGTGGGCCGTTTTGCAGTGAGCGGTACAGCACCACATCAAACTGGGCCAATACCTGGTGCGCAAGGCTGATCGCCAGACTCGACTTGCCCATCCCGCCAAGCCCGAGGATACCAACCACCCGGCAGCGCTCAGCCACAAGCCATTGCTGCAGCGTTTCGAGTTCGCGCTCACGCCCGTACAGGGTCGGGACGGCTATCGCCTCGCCCCAGTCGACCAGCGCGCTCGAAAGCGCAGGCGTGCTGGGCTGCTCGCCGCTCGGTGCGGCTGGCAGGTCGGGGGCGAGGGCCTGCCAGAGTTGGAGCGGCACGGTCACGTCGCGCAGCTGTTGCACCCCCAGATCGCGCCGTGTCACCCCTTGTGGCCAGCGCGCGCCGATCAGATCCAGCGTCGCCTGGGTCAGCAGAACCTGTCCGCCCTGGCTCAGCACCAGCACCCGCGAGAGGCGGCTGAGCGTCGGCTCGGCGGCATACTCCTCGCCCTGCGTCGTGGCCGCGCCGCTGTGCAGTGCTATGCGAATGAGCAGCGGAGCGACCAGCTCCGGCCAGGGCTCGGCCAGCAGCGCGCGCTGCAGCGCGAGCGCGCCCTGCAGTGCGGCACTCGCATCGGCGAACACGCAGATGAAGCTATCCCCGGCAGTGTGAAACACCTGGCCAGCATACAGCTGGCTGAGCTGCTGTACGATGGCGTGGTAGCGAGTGAGCGCCTGCTGCATCGCCTGGGGAGCATGTTCCCAGCGCTCACTCCAGCCTTCGATATCGCTGGCCAGAAAGGTGACCAGGCCCTGAGGCAGCACCATGTTCAGTGCGCTGGCTGGCGCGAGCGATGCGGAGGGTGCGCGGGCCGGGGCGGGCCTCGATGAGCGCTCGGCGAGCAAGCGCGCGAAGGAGGCGGCGTCGAACGCGCCGAGCGGGTGCGGCGCATCCTGACTGGCCTGCTCCCACAGGTGTGCCGCTTCCTGCGCCTCCTGGCCCTCTGTGAACACGCCCTGAGCCAGGAAGAGTGCGATCAGGCGTTGCAGCGTCTCGGCTTTGGGATACACCTCGCCAGTCTCCCACTTCTGCACGCTGCGCCGATTTACGCCGATCTGTTCGGCCAGCGCGATTTGGGTGAGCGCGGCGCGCGTGCGTAAGGTCAGGAGCAGTTGGCCAAACGCGTAGTTGCGCTCGCGATACACACGATGTGCTGCCATCGCTCGGCACTCCTTCTCCATTCCAAACGCCGCCCAACCTGGTGCGATCAGATGCACACCGCTGCACACAGGAAAAGCGTACCGATGCGTACTGACATGATCGGTCGAACGGCGTAGAGTAGATACACAGCCGTGACGATGAAGAGGTGCAAGTATGGCGGGAAGTAATCGGACTAATCATACCACACCAGAGCTGTGCACGCCGGATGGGCCTCAGATGTCGTCGCACAAAGAGGGCGAGCAGGAATGGCTGGGCCGCGCGGCTATTGCCCTGGGCACCACGTCGGCGTCGACAGCCATAGAACGCCGGCGCTGGCAGGTGCTCGGGATGCTGGGGGACGGCGCACCGCTGGCCGAGATTGAGGGCGCGACGGGCTACCGCCCACGCACCATCCGGCAGATCGCCCAACGCTACCGCGAGTGTGGGCCAGTGGGGCTGGCGGATGCACGGCAGCGCAGCCTGGGCGCTGCGCCCCTGCTCGCGGAGGACCAGCAGCGTGATCTTAGGGAGGCGCTGCAGAATCGCGCGCCAGAGGGCGGGGTTTGGACAGGCCCAAAAGTCGCGCGCTGGATTGCGGCGAGGATCGGAAAGCACGTGCATCGCCAACGCGGCTGGGAGTATCTGCGGCGGCTGGGTGGGAGTGCTGTGAGGGCGGGCGACGGCCAAGATGCTGCACACAGGCGAGATGAGGACACGAATCGGTCTGCTTGAATGACCTACACCGCTATAGCAGGCGGCAAGATGCCTGGCTCCTCGTTGGATTGGGCAGGCACGCCACGATGGGACGGCCGGGCTATCAGGCTATGGCGGCGTCGTGCAGAAGTGCCGCTGCGCCGCTTGCGGAGGGACAGGGTTATGAGTACTATTAGCGTAAGTAATGCCGGCATGGATACGGTCGGTGTGGAGATTACGGACTTCTACCAGCAATATCGGCAGCCGCTGCTGGCCTATCTCACACGCATCGTGCGCAACCGCGACACGGCGGAAGAACTGTGCCAGGACAGCTTTGTGAAAGTGCTGCGACACTGGCCGCAGCGCAACCAGCAGCAGGATGTGCGCGCCTGGCTCTACCGTATCGCGAAGAACACCGCCTACGACGAGATGCGTCGCTGGAGGAGGCGCCCGAGCGTACGGCTATCGGAGACATGCGATATTATCGATGAGCAGAGCGATGTGGAAAGGCAGGTGAGCGAAGCGGTTGCAATACGTATCGCGCTGGCGCAGCTGCCCGCGCACGAGCGCGTGCCGCTGACGATGCAGCTATACGAAAACCGAAAGTTGAACGAGATCGCCGCCGCGACGGGTACTCCTGTCAACACGGTCAAGACGCGCCTGCGCCGCGCTCGTGCCCATTTTCAGGCAGTCTATCACGGATAGGCGCCAGAGCCGACCGAGCCGCCAGCCGAGGCGTAAGCAGCGCCAGAGATAAGCCTGAAAGGAGGAGAGCTGTATGGCACGTATTGCTGGGGTTGACATCCCGCGTAACAAGAAGATCGAGATTGCGATCACCTATATCTTTGGTATCGGCCACTCGAATGGGCTTGACATTCTCAAGAAAGCCAACGTCAACCCGGACATCCGAGTGCGCGACTTGACCGAGGAGGAGGTTGGGCGGATCCGCGAGATCCTGGACCGCGAATATCGCGTCGAGGGCGATCTGCGCCGCGAGATCCAGCTGAACATCAAGCGCTTGATCGACATCGGCAGTTATCGTGGCGTGCGACATCGCAAGGGTATGCCCG
>DATFXE010000271.1:0-13325 GCA_035258585.1 Roseiflexaceae bacterium
CGCACCACGTCGCTGCTGATGGTACGTATCGAATGACCCACATGGATCGCCCCAGCACTCGCGCAAACCACCAAGGCACCAAGACACCAAGATCAACAGAACCTTGGTGTCTTTGTGGTTTGGAGCCACAATCTCAGGCAATCGAGCAATGTCGCTCAAACGCTCAGCGCATCCCTTGCCGCGGCGATCCGCGCCAGCGAGCGATCCTTGCCGAGCGCGGCCAGCGTCTCGAACAGCGGCGGCGCGATGGTGCGGCCGGTGACCGCCACCCGGATGGCGCCAAACAGCTGCCCAGGCTTGAGCTCCAGCTCCTCGGCCAGCGCGCGCAGTGTCTCCTCCAGTTGGCCCTCGGTCCACGGCTCGAGCGTCGAGAGCACGGCGTGGGCAGCCGCGAGCGCCGCGGCCGTGCCGGCGGCATCCATCTTCTTGGGGATCAGCAGCGCCAGGTCGTACTCCAGCGCGCCCGCGCCGCCGGCCGGCGCGACATCGCGGAAGAAGAACTCCAGCAGCTCGGGCGCGTCGCCCAGCTCCTCTAGCCGCTCGTGGACCAGCGGTATTAGGCGCTCGACATACGCGCGCTCGGAGCCGGATGGCGGGTCGCCGATCAGGGTGGCGCGCGATAGGAACGGCATGATCCGCTCGGCAACCTCGGCGGTCGAAAGCTTGCGGATGTAGATGCCGTTCATATCCTTGAGCTTGTCGGGATTCCAGCGCGCCGGCGACGGCTGGACCCGGTCGATCGTGAAGCGCTCGACCACCTCGTCGCGACTCATGATCTCGGTGTGGTCGTCGTAGCTCCAGCCCTGGAGCGCCAGATAGTTGAACATCGCCGCGGGCAGGTAGCCGCGCTCCCAGAAGCGGTTGGTCGCCACGTCGTCCTTGCGCTTGGAGAGCTTGCCCTTGCCATCCTGGCGCAAAATAGCCGGCACATGAGCGAACACCGGCGGCGTCCAGCCAAACGCCTGATACAGCAGCAGGTGGTAGGGGGCGCTAGGCACCCACTCCTCGGCCCGCAGCACATGTGTCACGCGCATCTCATGGTCGTCGATCAGGTGCGCCAGGTGGTAGAGCGGCATGCCGCTCGACTTGACCAGCACGATATCCTGCAGCTCGCTGTTGTTGACGGTGATTTTGTCGCCGCCGCGGATCAGGTCGCTGAAGCTGGTCGTGCCTTCGAGCGGCGTCTTGAGGCGCACAGTATATGGCCGGCCGCTCGCCTCGGCCGCGGCCACCTGCTCGGGGGTCCAGTCGCGCTCGGCACCGCGGTAGCGGAACGATTTGATCCCGCGCGCGGCCGCATCGGCGCGCATCTGCTCCAGCTCCTGCTCGGTCACGAACGACTTATAAGCCTTGCCGCTGGAGAGCAGCTGATCGATATACTGCTGGTAGATCCCCAGCGCGTGGCGCTCGGTCTGGACATATGGGCCGTACGGGCCACCGATGTCGGGACCCTCATCCCAGTCGATGCCCACCCAGCGCAGCGAGTACATCATATCCTCGGCCGCGCCCGGCACATAGCGCTTCTCGTCGGTATCCTCGACCCGCAGGATGAACTGGCCGCCGTAGTGCCGCGCGAACAGCCAGTTGAACAGCGCCGTGCGCACACCGCCGATATGCAGAAAGCCGGTGGGGCTGGGCGCGAAGCGCACGCGCACCGGGGGGGTGATCTCGATCATATGCTGCTCCTTAATTGTAAGGACGAAGGACCAAGGACGAACGACCAGGGACCAAGAACCAAGGACAATACAGACTGATAATCAGTAGTTGTCTCCCATCTTTGGTCTTTGGTCTTTGGTCTTCCTAATTATACGCACAAACAAAAGCCGCCTTACCGGCGATCTGGTAAAGCGGCCTGTCGGCGTCGGAGGTAAAAGACAAGCAAAGCTCAACCAGACCCATGGCCCGGCGGTTGGCGCTGCTCGAATTGTTCTGCGCGAATGCGCATAGCTGCCTCTGCTGTCGCTTCGATTGGCGCTGAGTATAGCAGCCTGAAGCGATGGAGTCAAGCTCTGGCTCGAATGAGCCAAAGGCCACCTCAAAACCTGAAACCATCCGCTAATCTTCACGAATAGACGCGAAGAATAGGCAAGCATATTCGCATGCATTCGCAGATTCTCCTCACCCGATCACCCATCCTCTTGCCAGATACGACCAAGCATGCTATACTAATAACGGTACCGCTATCGTGTAAACGTGAAAACCTATGATCCGGCTTGGCGTAGCAGTTCGAATCCTCGGCAGGGCTGGCCTGCGGGCGCGCGATGGTCGGCGGGCCGAGCGCTCGCCGCACCTAAGCGTCAGCCTGCTGCTGCTGCGTGAGGTGCTGGGCTACCTGGCCGAGCAGCAGATCGGCTGCTACCGGCTGGCCGACGATCTGGCGCCATATCTGACGGACGAGCGCCGGCCCGAGTTCGCGCGCCAGGTTGATGAGTGCGCCGATCTGCTGGCCGAGACGGGCGCTCAGGCGCGCGAGCACGGCATACGCCTGAGCATGCACCTACCCCTGCATGTGGCGCTTGCAGCGAACGATCAGGATGTCGCCGCTCGCAGCGCTGCCGAGATCGTGGCGCGCGCGCGGCTGCTCGACGCGCTGGGCGCCGGGCCGGAGAGCGTGCTGGTGATACACGTGGGCGGCGCCCACGGCGATCGCGCGGCGGCGCGGTATCGCTTCGCCATGCGCTACGAGCGCCTGCCGGAATACGCGCGCAGGCGCGTGGCGATCGAGCCGGACGAGGACAGCTTCGATCTGCCCGAGCTGCTGCGCCTGCATCAGGCCACCGGCGCGCCGGTGGTGTTGGATGTGCTGCACCACCAGATCAACAATCGGTCGAGGATCGCGCCGTCCGAGGCGCTTGGTCTGGCGATCGCGACATGGCCGCAGGGCGTGCGGCCCAAGATTCACTTCAGCACGCAGCGCACTGAGGCGCACGTTCTCACCGAGCAGCGCGGCCAGACGCGCCAGGTGCTGGCCCCCAAGGCCGGCCAGCATGCCGATTTCATCAACCCGTTCGAGTTCGCCGCATTGTTGGCCGCGGCGCGGGGTCTCCCGCCATTCGACGTCATGCTCGAAGCCAAGGCGGCCGACCTGGCGCTGCTGCGCCTGCGCGAGGACCTCGCACGTTATGCGCCGGAGCTTGCAGCCAACGTTGGCTGAGTTGAGAGTTGAGAGTCCAAAGTTCCGATTACCCAATACTCATAACCCTTAACCTTTAACTCTAACGCTTACCTTTCAATGCGTATGGATGATATTCCAAACGATGCCCGCGTCCTGGTCGCCGTAGTCACGCGCCCGCGCGACCTGGCGGCGGCGCGCGAGGAGGGCTGGTATCGCATTCCACTCGCGCGGGCACCACGCGCGTTGCACGCCGAGTACCTGGCGTTCTATCAGACCGCGGCGTTCGGCGCGGAGCGTTGGGCGGTGCGCTACCTGGCCGAGGTGCGTGCGGTCGGCATCACTACACGCGCTGCGCTGCTGCCCGATGAAGCCGGCCACCCGCGCGCCGCCCAGCGCTACTACCGCTTCGCGCTGGGGCCGCTGCTGGCGCTGCCGCAGCCGCTCCCCAGCCGGCGGCAGCGGCGAATCGCCTTTATTCCGACCAGCGCGGGCCAGCTGCTGCGCGCCCGCGACGTGGCCGAGCTGTGGCGACCGGACGAAGACGCCGCGGCAGGCTGGGATGCGCTGTGGGGCGCCGGCGTCAACCGGCGCGGCTGAGAAACTGTCTGAAAAGCTACGAGGATTGCACGCAAAGCCGCCGGGCCTCCTCTGGACGACGCCAAGAAAGGAAAGATTCTCTACCAAGTTGGAGAAGCGTTGCAAGCGGTTGACGTACGCCGGTGAGAGATGCTAGGATGATCTGGCCGATTGCATACCGAGCTCATAATCTGCAATCTGCCATCTGCAATCTGCAATGCTAATGGAGCGGATATGTACACGGTGATCGTCGCCAGCGCACCCAACCTGGATATCGCGCCCTATGAGTCGCACATACGCGCGGCCGACCTGCTGATCGCCGCGGATGGCGGCGCGCTGCCACTGCTGCGCGCCGGGATCACCCCGCAGCTGGCGATCGGCGATATGGACTCGATCGACGCCACGAGCCTGGCCACGCTTGAGGCGCGCGAGGTGGTGCTGCGGCGTTACCCACGTGAGAAGAACGAGACCGACCTCGAGCTCGCGCTGCTGCACGCCGCCGCTGCCGGGGCGACAGCGATCGATATCCTGGGGGCGCTCGGCGGCCGCTGGGATCACACGCTGGCGAATGTCGCGCTGTTGGCGCTGCCCGAGCTGGGCGACCGGCGCGTGCGGCTGCTGGCCGACGGCCAGACCCTGTTCCTCGTCCGCGAGGCGGCTACCCTGGACGGCCAGCCTGGCGACACCGTCTCGCTGCTGCCGATGAGCGGCAACGCCCGCGGCGTCACCACCCGTGGGCTATACTATCCGCTCCACGATGCAACCCTGAGCTATGAGCGCGCGCGCGGCGTCAGCAATGTCCTGATCGATCCGCCGGGCCTTGTGTCGCTGCGCGAAGGGCTGCTGCTGGTGGTTCAGCACGCCGGCCCGCCCTGATAGAACGCGCGAGACATGAGACCTGAGACACGAGATGGTAAGCTCTCGTCTCATGTCTCACGTCTCGGGTCTCATGTCTCACGTCTGCCGGGCGCGGCGAAATATGCTAGAATACTCTGCCTGAGGGAGTATGATATGCAAGACAACAATAGGAAACGCAGGGCTAACTGGAGCTCGGCGATCGGCTGGCTGATCTTCATCCTGGTGATCGCCGGCGGCCCGCTGCTCAACCTGCTGCGCGGCGCGCTCGGCGGGGTGGTTAATCTACCCTCGAACCTGCTGCCGATGCTGATCGGCGGGCTGGTGGCGCTGAGCATCCTGGTCTCGGTCGTGCGCTCGCTGGGCGGATCGCGCCGTGGCCGCGGCGACACGCGGTTGCCGACCGGAAACGCGCCGATGCCGCCCTTCGCCGGGCCGGCCGGGCCGAGCTTGCCGCCGAGCGTCTCGCTGCCACGCACGGCAATTGCGCGCGGCGGCGAGCAACACCTGCCTGACGCGCCGCGCTTCGAGCCGCTGATCAATCCGAAGATCCTGGCCGTCGGTATCGTCGGCGCGCTGGTGCTGGCGGGCGCAGCGCTGCTGCTCGCCGGCCTCGCACTGCCGTGAGTCAGTTCGACGTCTTCGCGCGCTACTACGACGCCGACTATGGTGCGATCGACGACGATGTACCGTTCTACCGCGAGCTGGCCCGGCGCACGGGCGGGCCGGTGCTGGAAGTAATGTGCGGCAGCGGCCGGCTGCTGCTGCCGCTGGCGCGGGAAGGGCTGCGCCTGGCCGGCGTGGATGTGTCGGGAGCGATGCTACAGCTGGCGCGCGAGCGGCTCAGCGCCGCTGGCTTGAGCGAGCGGGTCGAGCTGCTGGAGGCCGACATTCGCGAGCGCACGCCGGGCGGCCCGTTCGGGCTGGCGATTGTGGCGATCAACTCATTCATGCATCTAGCCGGCACGCACGATCAGCTCGCCGCGCTGGCCCGGATCCATGCGGTGTTGCGGCCGGGCGGCCTGCTGGCGGTCGATGTGTTCAACCCCGACCCGCGTGCGCTGGCGGATCAGCACGGCGTGCTCGCGCTGGACAAGAGCTTCAGATTGGCCGACGGCACCCGCGTCCAGAAGTTCGTCGCACAGCACGCCGACATGGCCACCCAACTCAACCACGTCACCTTTATCTACGACGAGGTCGACGCCGAGGGCCGGCTGCGGCGCGGCATACTGCCCTTCACCATGCGCTGGGTGTACCGCTACGAGCTGGAGCACCTGCTGGCGCGCGCCGGCTTCGCACTCGACGCGCTGTACGGATCCTACGACCTCGACGACTACAGCGCCGAGAGCGAGCTGCTGCTGGCGGTAGCCCGAAAGAGTTAGCACGCTAGCACGTTTCAACGTTTGAAGGCTGAGAAGGATCAACGTTCAAACGTTTGAACGTTTCAACTTTCAAACGGGTTAGAGTTATGTTACGCCGACGCTCTATCCAAATCGCCATCGAACAGCGCCGCCAGCGCCGCGCGCTGATTATTTTCGCGCTGGCGCTGCTGGTGCTGCTCGGCTTCTGCGGGATCTACGGCCTGCGACTGCTGACGCTCCAGCGCCCGCCAATTCCGGCCGGTAGAGTGTCTGATTATGTCGACCAGAGGCCACGTCGCTTCGATGTGCCGCGGCTGAGGACTAGCGCGCTGATCCAGCGACGCGATCAGAGCTTGAGCGAGGATCTAATCTATGTGCGCCGCGAAAGCAACGGCGAGTATGTCGCGCTGCTGGGCGTCGATACGCTCTCCGGCTGCTTCCTCTACTGGGATGAGCAGGCTGGCCTGTTCCGTGATGTCAGCTGCCTGGGAGCGCGCTACACCCCCGACGGCCGCTACCTCGACGGGCTCCAGAGCGGCGAGCAGCCCCAGAATATGGCTCGCCTGCCGGTCGAACTGCGCGACGGCCAAGTCTTCGTGCGCGACGAAATCGCCCGCTAATTGCCCGCAAAGATAATCTTCTGCTTGACCCCTTCACGACCCTTCGCGACCTTCGCGGGATATCTGGACTTTGACAGGCCGGCTGTGCTATGCTATAATATCGGCTGCTATGGGGATGACTGGCTTCGACAGGGGAGGATGGCGTAGGTTGCAAGCCGAGCCGCCCAGTCTCGTTAAAGGGGCAACGGCATTAACTGCCAACACAAACAAACTGGCTCAGCGCGGCAGCGTGCTGGCCATGGCTGCCTAATTAGGTAGCCCGTTCGCCCGCTCTCACCCCGATGGAGCGGGGTCGAACGTCAACAGTCGGGGTGCTCCCGGTGGACCGCCTGCTAGGCCGGGCTAAGATCAGCGGGCCGGCTCAAAGGTTGCCTTGTACGTTGTGTGACCGCGAGCGACACAAAACAACGGACTAAGCTTGTAGTAAATCTGCGTCTAACTTTTCTGGACGGGGGTTCGACTCCCCCCATCTCCACCATGTGGCTCAAATGCCACAAAAACCCGTTACAGTTGAGTGTTCTATAGGTGCGTAATTGCCCTGGAGTATTCGATTGTCAAGGTTCGAAGAGGGCACACCAGCGGTCGCGTCGCCAAACAAGACCCGCTGGTGTTTCCTTTTGTTTTATCTACGCGCCGTTTGACTCGATGGATGCGCCCTGTCGCTCTTTGCGCCGCCGGTCAAATAATGCGACACTCTCTGTGTTCAGCACGACCGGAGATTTTGGGGCCAGGCTCAAGCGGTAGCCCTTGATATGGCCCTCGTGGAATGCACGCAGCACCGTCTTTTTCGACATTCCTAAGAACGTCGCCGCTTCCTCAGCAGACATCACTGGTCGGTCACTCACGGGCATATCTCCCCGTCACAATCCATTAGGGCAAGCTTGTCAAGTTGGTTTCAGGTAGACACAAGGGTCCGACAATCATTTCGTCGCGGCGCCGCGACATCTGTGTATTACATCACAAAACCCGAGTTATAGCATCCGTAACAAACCCATTTGTTTTTACCATGCGGACAAAGGGATGTTGATAGAGCAAAGTCTGCCGGGTGGCCACATAGTGCTGATGTGTATACAGATCGATTGCCGGTTTATTGTCTTGCGCGACATTCAGCGCGATTTTGGTATAGTGGTGCTCGCGCGCCTGCTGCTCCGCACGTTGCAGTAGGAATGTGCCGATGCCCCTGCGGCCCCAATCGCTGAACACCGCCAGCGCATCGACATACCACTCATCCTCCTCCGCCTCCCGTTCGAGCCAGCGTGCAACGGCGGCGTTGAGCCGTGCTTCATCGCGACCCCCAAAGCTCAACACCAGAGCGACCACCCCTTCGCTCGCCTCAGCGACCAGGGTATTTTGGTAGCTAAACCGATTGCCCTCCTGGCGAAAGAAGTGCTCTAAACGCTCAACCCACCCGCGCTCGTACCCTTCTGGCAGTGGGAAGGAGGCTTGTGTATGCGTATAGGCTGAGTACAGCAGAATCGCTGCTCTCTCAGCGTCAGCTGCCTGTGCTGGTCGGATCTGTATCACGGCTTGTATCGGTTCTCGTGGAGATTGTTGCCATTAATGTGGTTGATAGTCGGACGGTTCGGATCGGATTACGGCGCCATACTGCGCGAGGCCGACGCTGCAACGATGGCACCGCTAAACTGGCCGTGGTATCCACACACGTGCTATGCGTGCTTCACTGCCCTCTCGACAGCGGTCGCTTACTGGCCGCTGGCCGCCTCTTGCAGCGCGCTTGTGCTGACGGCTTCGCGCAGCCGCTCGACATCGCGCATGGGCGGGAAGCCAAACAGGCTTTTGTACTCGCGGTTGAAGTGCGCCGCATCGTCGTAGCCCACGCGCGAGCCCGCGCCCGCCGCGTCGAGATGCTCGCTGAGCATCAGCCTTCGGGCCTCCTGCAGCCGCAGCCGCTTCTGATATTGCAGCGGGCTCATCGCCGTGACTGCCTTGAACTGGTGGTGCAAACCTGAAACGCTCATGCCAAGCGCCTGGGCAATCTGTTCCATACGCAATGGCTCAGTGAAATCCTTCCGCAGCAGATCGACGGCTCGGGCAATCCGGTGGGTGTCTCCGCCCAGCACCGCGATGTGCCGGAGCCGCGCGCCTTGCGTGCCCATGAGCAGGCGGTAGACGATTTCACGCGTCACCAATGCTGCCAGCACGCGTGCGTCGGCGGGCGAGTCCAGCAGCCGGATCAGCCGCAGCATCGCATCCAGTAGGCTTGCCTCCAACGGGCTGACGTCGATGGCCTTGACTTCGCCCTCATCGCGCGGCGGTGGAAGCTCAGCCTCGACCAGCACCGAGTCCACCAGAGTCGGATCAAGCTGCAAACGAACGCTAAGGTAGGGCTGCTCGGTCGAGGCTTCGCGGATGTGGCTGATTACTGGCAGCTCAACCGTTGTGAGCAGATAGTGCGCCGGATCGTACTGATAGCGCTCCTCGCCGAGAAAGATCTCCTTGCTGCCCTGAGCAATCACACAAAAGGATGGCTCAGATACGCCATGTACTGGCCCGGTGGGCGAGGAGATGCGGTTGAGATATAGCCCTTTCAGCGGCTCAACCCGCCCATCGTCGGGGATGGCTCGCGCGATACGCGCAACCAACTCTTGTCGGTTGACCTGCGCACGCTGGGTCTCGTCGGCGACCTGCTGGAGACTCAACGATTCCATAGGCTCCCTGCTCTCGCAGTTTCCGTATCCATCGGTAGTTTGCAGAATTATACAATGATCCTGCACGATCATCCTATCACCTCTGCCCTCACATGCCTATAATTCGGGCAGGGCAGGGACAAACACATCCCAATGTGATAAAGGTGCATGGCAATGGTGCGCGACGAAGCGAGCAATACGCCATCATCAGCTGTCCACTGGTGGCGCGCGTGTTGCGGCGAGGCATCTGCCAGAGATAAGGCCAGCGACGAGCCCGTGCTGGATCAATGAATAATGAACAGGAGAGAACATGCAGAAACGCAAATTAGGCAACAGCGGCCTGACAGTGTCGGCGCTCGGCCTCGGCTGTATGCGCATGAGCTTTGGCGACACGCCGACCGACAAGCAGGAGATGATCGCCTTTCTCCACGCGGCCGTCGAGCGCGGCATCACCTTCTTCGATACGACTGAAGTCTATGGTCCATTCACCAACGAGGAACTCATGGGTGAAGCGCTTGAGCCGTTCCGCGGACAGGTGGTGATCGCCACAAAGTTCGGCTTCAAGCACGACCCCGCGAATGGGCCGCATCCTTCGGTTGGCCTCGATAGCCGGCCTGAGCAGATCAAGCGAGTGGCCGAGGCATCGCTCAAGCGCCTCAGAGTCGAGGCGCTTGACCTCTTCTATCAGCACCGTGTCGACCCGGACGGCCGATCGAAGAGGTCGCGGGGGCGGTGAAAGACCTGATTCAGGAGGGCAAGGTTAAGCACTTCGGTTTGTCAGAAGCAGACGCGATGACCGTCCGCCGCGCCCACGCCGTGCAGCCAGTCACAGCGCTGCAAAGCGAGTACTCGTGTGGTGGAGAAATGTTGAAGCGGAGGTGCTGCCGACATGTCCTGTACGCCTTCGCCCCGCTGATTGCCGTGCTGCCGATGCTGCTAGCCGTCACCCGCGATGGCTCCACCGAGCCACGCCATATGTGCAAATGATCACAAAAGACCGCCGCGGTGCTAGGTTCGCCGCGGCGGTCGTTGTCATGGAGTTAGCCGAGCAGTTGGCTCGTTTGGTCGAGTGCTAGCTTCCCTCTGAAGTTACCACTCATCCGGCAGCAGCTCCACCGCCGCTCGTAGTCGCTCGGGATCAAGCGCTAGATAGCGCTGCGTCGTTTCGAGACTCTCGTGTCCTAGGACTTCCTGGATCTCGCGGATATCCGCGCGCTTGCGTAGCAGTAGGTCGGTGTCGGCAGCGTGAGCGCGCTGAAGCTGTCGATCGTTCCGCCGTAGTGCAGCACCATCTGCCCGGCGCCAATGATTTTTGAAGCAATTTCACCCAGGCAATGCACGCCCAGCAGCCGCCGATCGTCCCGGCGGAAGATCAGCTTCAGCAGCCCATCGTGGCCGGAGATCGCGCCGCGCGGGATGCTGGCAAACGTGCAGCGGCCGACCACATAGTCGAGCCCTTGCTCCTGGCACTGTTCTTCAGTCAGTCCGACACCGGCCATCTCCGGCATCCCGTACACCGCCGCGATCGGAATCGGATCGACGGCTTCGAGGAAGTCGATGCCAAAGGCGTGGCAAGTGGCAACCTGGCCTTGCTCCATCGTCACCGAGGAAAGTCCCGGGCCTAATACATCGCCGGCTGCGTACACTCCAGGCACGCTGGTCTGGAAATGCTGGTCGACCACGATGAAGCCGCGCTCGTCGACCGCGACGCCGACAGCACTGAGCCCGAAGTCTTCCGTGTTCGGGCAACGGCCGGTTGCGAAAAACACTGCGTTGAGCGAGCGTCCGCCACAGGTCTTATGTGCGCGTCCCTCAAGCAGCGCCTGCTCGATCTCGAAGAAGCTGTCCTCGGCGTAGGGCTTGGAGACGTCCACCACCAGGTAATCGGCCAGCAGCAGCTCGGTCAGCGGGTGGGCGCCCTGCGCGTCGAGCGGCCAGTCGGCCTTGCCGTCGAGACGGTCGAACATAGCCAGGTTGGCGTTCAGCCGCGCGCGATAGGCCCCGCGGTAGTCCTTACTCATGTGGAAGGCGTCCTCCAGGTTGTAGATGTCGCGCAGCTCCATATCGCGGTTGGCCTCATCGTAGTCCTTCAAGCTCAGGATGACGTTCTTGATCTCCGGGCGACCGACGCGCTCGATGCGGATGGGCAGCTTGCCGGCAACCACTGTCGCGCCGACCACACCGAACAGCGGCCCGCCGCCCGCCCGCAGCAACGGTGCACAGTCGACCTCGACGACGATGCTCAGGATGTTCTGGCCGGCGAGGTTATTGTTCCCGACCGGCCTGAAGGCCAGCCGCCCGCCGAATACCGACTCCTTCAAGGGCGGAACATCGATGAAGAACGGATCGAATCGCAGCCCGGCGTAGACGCGCAGGCTGTCAGCTGGCGTAATCAAACTCACTGTGCAGGTTGGATGAAAGGACACACGATGGTTGTGCTCACGCCTGAGAAACAATACCGCACTGTTGAGTCCTACGAACTCGGTGAGACTCAACAGCACAGTATGGAACATGAGCCAGAGAGAAGTGATTACAAAAGGCAAGCGCTCTTACCAGCAACAGTGGAACTCGCAAGAGCGCTTGCCCTTTTCACGCTGGTTCTACCCTCAGAATCAATGTGGTACGTGCTGTTCAGTGGTATCGCATACCGTTCCGTCTTAACGCGGTCTATGGATGGGTAGGAGCAATCGACTTATTCAATCCGTGTCTCAACCGCCCTGAAATCCACTCTCGCCCATCCTTGCACTCATGCTGGAATAGAGAGCATTCGGAAACCTATTCCCAAACACAAAGCTGCAAAGACACCAAGGGCGCATGCCAATTCGTCCTTGCACCTTTGCGTTGAAATGTGGTTTCGTGGGTGTCTGAACGTTTTCCCATCGGTGCTACCATGGAAGAACTTACCCGCCAGGCATCCCGCCGCACAGCTGAAGGCCGGATGCCGCGAAGCACGAGAGGAGCACCAAGGGATGAAACTTCGCAGCCAGAACTGGTTCGAAGGCGTCAACCTGAACGCCTTCGTTCACCGGTCGTGGACCGGCGCGCAGGGGTTCACGCGCGATGTCTTCGACGGCCGCCCGGTGATCGGGATCTGCAACTCCTGGAGCGAGCTGACCAACTGTAATGCCCACCTGCGCATCGTCGCCGAGGCAGTCAAGCGCGGCGTGTGGGAGGCCGGCGGCCTGCCGCTCGAGTTCCCGACGATCTCGCTCGGCGAGGCGCTGATCAAGCCGACCACCATGCTCTATCGCAACCTGATGGCCATGGACGTCGAGGAGATGATCAAGGCCAACCCGATCGACGGCGTCGTGCTGCTGTGCGGCTGCGACAAGACCACCCCGGCCCAGCTCATGGGCGCGGCCAGCGCCGACCTGCCGGCGATCATGGTGCCCGGCGGGCCGATGCTCAAGGGCCAGTGGCGCGGCGAGGAGGTCGGCTCCGGCACCGATGTATTCCGCTTCTGGGATCTGTGCCGCACCGGCCGGCTGAGTGAGGAGGAGTTCGTCGAGATCGAGGGCGCGATGCACCGCAGCCACGGCCACTGTATGGTCATGGGCACCGCCAGCACCATGACCAGCCTGGCCGAGGCGCTCGGCATGACGCTGAGTGGCTGCGCCAACATCCCCGCCGCCGACACCCGCCGCATGGCGATCGCCCAGCAGAGCGGCCGGCGGATCGTCGCGATGGTCCAGGAGGATCTGCGGCCCTCGCGCATCCTCACTCGCGCCGCTCTCGAGAACGCCATCCGCGTGCTCATGGCGATCGGCGGCTCGACCAACGCGGTCATCCACCTAGTGGCGATCGCCGGGCGGCTTGGGATCGAGCTGCCGCTCGAAACCTTCGACACGCTCTCGCGCACGACGCCGTTCCTGGTCAACATCAAGCCGTCCGGCGAGCACCTGATGGAGGACCTGTTCTATGCCGGAGGCATCCCGGCGCTGATGAAAGAGATCGCCGACCTGCTGCATCTCGACGCTCTGACCGTCAGCGGCCAGACTGTCGGCGCGAACATCGCCACGGCTCAGGTCTACAACCGCGACATCATCCGACCGCACGACGAGCCGCTGCAGCCCGAGGGCGGGATCGCGATCCTGCGCGGCAACCTGGCGCCCGACGGCGCAGTGATCAAGCAGACTGCCGCCACGCCGCG
>DATFXE010000272.1:0-3438 GCA_035258585.1 Roseiflexaceae bacterium
GGCTTTCTGGCCCGCGTGGAGCTGCGCCCGCCTGTCATCTCCTGGATCTCGGCGCGCGATACGCAGACCGAATTCATGAATCTGCTGATGCTGATCGCCGCGACGTTCGACAAGATTGGGCACGAGATCTACATCTTACAACATCCGGAGATCGGCGAGCTGCGTGAGGGATTTGTCGCCGGCACGGTCGGCAGCATCACGATGCCGCACAAGCGCAACCCCGAGATCGCCGAGCACCTTGGCACGCTGGCGCGGCTCATTCGCCACCAAGTCAGCTGCCTGGCCGAGAGTCTCGTACACGATCACGAGCGTGACGGCCGCTCCTGGAAAGTCGAATGGGGGGTAATAGCGCCGATCTGCGTGATGGCCGGCGCGCTGCTGCACCTTAGTACGATCATGTGCGCCGGCCTGGAGGTCGATAGCGCGCGAATGTTGGCGAACCTTGAGGCCACCCAGGGTCATGTGCTCTCCGAGGGCGTCATGATGGCGCTCGCCGCCCACGTCGGCAAACAGACCGCCCACGACCGCGTTTACGCCGCCGCGATCGCAGCGGCGCAGGCCGGGCGGCCGCTGAGAGCCGCCCTGCTGGAGCAACCGGAGATCACACGACATCTCTCAGCCGACCAGATCGATACACTGCTGGATTACCGCCGACAGCTCGGGATGTGCCCACAACTCGTCGATCGGGTGCTTGCCGCGGCCGAGGAGCTTCGGCGCACCGATCAAGCCTATGGGTCCGTCGATACCTCCGTGCCTTGACGAACAACCAACGACTAAGGTACTTATCATTTTATCTGTTTTTCGTTTTTTGGCTTCGCCCGGCGGGGCGAAGCCAAAAAACGAAAAACAAAAGGAAGATAAAGTACCACTGCGAAGAATGACTCCTGTCATTCGAAAAGTATTGGTACCAGCTCACAATGAGGTGATCGTCGTATGCGCAAACCCATTGCTGTCATCGCTATCGGCGGTAATGCGTTGATTAAGGACAACGACCATATTAGCGCGAGCGATCAATACGCCACGGTACATGAGACGGCTCAGCATATCGCGCGGCTGATCAACGCCGGTTGGCGCATAGCGATCGCCCATGGCAATGGGCCCCAGGTCGGCTTCGCGCTGCGTCGCTCCGAGTTGGCCGCCCAGGAGCTACCCCAAGAGCCGCTCGATGTGTGTGGCGCCGACACCCAGGGCTGGATCGGTTACTACCTGCAGCAGAATCTCCGCAATAGCCTGCGCCAGATCGGCAGCAGCGCCGAGCCGGTCACGCTCATCACCCAGGTTGAAGTCGATCCCAGCGACCCGGCCTTCCAGAACCCGTCTAAACCGATCGGTGCCTTCATGAGCCGGGAGGAAGCCATGCGCCGCCAGGAAATGGGGTGGGCGGTTATCGAAGACGCCGGGCGTGGCTGGCGACGGGTCGTTCCGTCGCCAGCGCCCAAGCGGATCGTCGAGGAGCATACAATTGTCGAGCTGATCCAGTCCGGCGCGGTCGTCATTACAGTCGGCGGTGGGGGCATACCCGTCGTCAGCGACGACCATGGCGATCTACACGGCGTAGCCGCTGTGATCGACAAAGATTTGTCGGCCGCGCTGCTCGCCACCGCCATCGGCGCGGATGCGCTGCTGATCAGCACCGGCGTGGAGAAGGTGGCCTTAAACTTCGGCCAACCTGATCAGATCTGGCTGGAGCACCTGACCCTGGCGCAGGCGAAACAGTACCTGGCTACCGGCACACACTTTGCCAAAGGCAGTATGGCCCCAAAGATCGAGGCGGCCGTTAGGTACCTGGAGCTCGGCGGCGCGCGCACCATCATTACCAACACCGAAAACCTCTGGCGGGCGGTGGTGGGTCAGACCGGCACGCACATCACGCGCGAGCGGAACGGCCAATGACTGCGCTCAGGCCGCGCGTGCTGACGATCGCACAGCCCGTCTGGCAGAATCTGCGGGTCCGGCCCTTCGAGGGCTCCGTGGCAGGAGCGTTCCGGCGGGCCTGTAATCTGATCGACGCCGAGGGCCGCCTCGTCACCCTGGCTCTGCCGTCGATCGGTAACGGTCCGTTTTATATTATCGTGGAGGCGGCGGACGCTCTCTTCGATCGTATACAGCCACGGCAGCCAGTGCGGATCGACGCCGATCAGCTGATAGTTGGCGCGGCGCGGCTTTCGCTGGAGATGGCGCACGTCTGGAACCCCACCCTGTCCGTCCACCAGCCGCTCGGCGGTCTTACGCCGGCGATTGCGGCGATCTTGCATTCATATGCTGGCTGGCCGCCCCCGACCGCAGCGACGCCGCTAGCGGCCTGCACCGTACGCGCGCTGGCCGAGGGCGCCGAGGCGCTGGCGCTCGCTCTCGCGCGGCACGCTGGGCAGGTCGAGGCGGCGCGGCAACTGGCTGGGCTTGGCGGTGGCCTCACGCCCGCCGGCGACGATTATCTGCTGGGCGTCATGGCGGCATTGTGGCTGCGTGGCGATCATCAGCCGCTGCCTGCGATGGCCCGAGGCGCGATCTCGTGCACCACCACCGTAAGCGGGGCATTTCTCGCTGCCGCCGCAGAGGGGCAGTTCACACAAGCCTGGCATGACCTGGCCGATGCTCTGTACCGCGAGGACCAGGCAAGCTGCCAGGGGGCCGTAGAGCGCATAGCGGCATTCGGCGCATCGTCGGGATGCGATGCCCTGGCAGGTTTTGCACGGACGCTTTTGATCCGGACCGACTATGATTGCTTCGGAGGTAGAGCATGTTGCTTGCGTATGCCGAGACGGCTCATCGTGGAGAGTCCGACGAACAGACTCTAGGCTTGGAGGCAGGTATGCTCTCGCCGGTGGACCGGCTAGGCCGACTGCAGCACATCATTCATACGGAAATCCCGATCACGCAAGCAATTGGTATCACTGTCGCTGGCTATGACGACGGCTGTCTAACACTCAGCGCACCGGCCGCATGCAATCTGAATCACAATGGAACCGTGTTTTCAGGCAGCCTCAATGCTGTCGTGACGGTTGCCGGCTGGGGTCTGCTCTGGCTCGTTCTCCAAGAGCAGCAATTAGAAGGAAATGTGGTAATTCAGGACAGTAACATCAGCTATCTTAAGCCAGTCAATAGCGATTTCCGCGCATACTGCTCAAAACCTGCGCCGAGCGACATCGAGCGATTCCTATACATCTTACGGAGAAAAGGAAAGGCGCGAGCAATCGTACAAGCGGTGATCTCTGAATGTGGAGAAACACTCGTGACCTTCTCAGGGCGATATGTGGTTCATCTGAGGTCGACTCATCTATTCGGTAATAAAATAACACCACAACCTACCAGCCTTATTTCTTGACCGCAATTGTTTCGCTGATGCTGATACGTGCATTAATACAGAATATCATTCCCTGGGGAGGTCTGGCCCGCCAAGTTGACGAGGCCGTACTGTTCGCGCGCGTAGCGCCGGAG
>DATFXE010000273.1:0-6845 GCA_035258585.1 Roseiflexaceae bacterium
GCACTTGACCAATATTCCCTCGCTGGTGCTGCACGAAGATGCGGTGATTACGCTCAAGCTGCGCAGCCGCCACCTGGCGGCCTTCTCGGCCGATGGCCGTGACAGCATTCCGCTGCACGAGGGCGATATCGTGCAGGTGCGCCGCGCCACCCAGACGTGTGTGTTCGCGCGGGTGCAGCCACCTAGCACGTTCTACACCATGCTGACGCGGCGGCTGAGAAGAGAGGGGTAAACCGATGGGTACCCGCCTTTGCGCGTGTAAGCGCTACCAGATAACCTGAACATCATAGCGCGCGATCTGCGCATCGGCTGTTACGATCGGCAGATCTTCGAGTTGGCTCTGTGCCACCAGCATCCGGTCAAATGGATCGCGGTGGTGCGGCGGCAGTGTGGCGACCCGCAGTCCGTGTGGCAGCTGAATCGGCAGACTCTCGAACGCGTTCAATGCAAGCTGCTCGGCGATGAATTGTTCCAGATTAGCGGCGAGTTTCAGCTTGCCAAGTTGCGCTTTGATCGCGATCTCCCATCCGCTGGCTGCACTCAGGAAGAGAGTGTTCTCGCCGTCGCCGATGATCTCACGCACACGCTCCGAGAGGCGCTGGTCGTTATTGATCCACCAGAGAAACGTGTGAGTATCGAGAAGCGCTTTCATCCCTCGAATGCCTCAAGTACATCATCAGGCAACGCGGCGTCAAATTCGGGAGAGATGAGGAGCTTGCCCACGGCAGTTCCGGGAACCCGGCGCACTAGCTGCTCCTTGAAGGGCACCAGGCGCGCAACCGGCGTGCCAGCTTTGGCGATAATGACCTCTTCGCCTCTGATCGCACGCGCCAACAGCTTGGAGAAGTTCGTTTTCGCCTCGTGAATGTTCACTGTTACGGCCATAGCCATGGTCTTTCATATGATGCTATACCGTGCCAGTATAGACTAAGCCCTGGACTAAGTCAAGTCACAGCGCCTGCCGCTCCTTGCTCTCCCTTTTCCGTGAGTCGCTGGCTGGCAGCTCAGCTCGCAGCAGGCTGCCCTCGACGATCCCCAGGAAGGCTCGCCGGTCGGCCGCGCGTACGATCGCCTGCTCGTGGGCGCGTGAGAGCGCCACCGGATAGCCCTGGCCCTTCATACACTGATCGTAGATCAGCGTGTGGACGAGGTCGACCATCGTCGACTCTTCGGCGACCCAGCGCGGGATCTCGACGCGCGCCACTTCGCGGCCGACGCGCATGTAGAAGAAGTGGATCAGGTGCGGGCCATAGGCCTCGACATTGATCCGCGACATGGAGACGAACAGCGGGCCGCGCTGCCCCTCGGCCAGCATGTCGGCCAGAATATCGGCGTCGGTCAGCCCCTGGCAGATCGAGCAGGATGGCGGGCGACCTGCGGCCACATCGCTGCATGCGCTGCACTTCGCGCCGCGCGCCTCGGCGACGTTGACGTCGGGGCAAAACATCAGCCGGATGGCGCCGGCCACCTCGGGCGCGCGCGGCCGGCTGATATAGGATGCAACCGGGATACCCAGGCCGCGCATGGCGTCCATGTAGGCCAGGTAAGGCTTCAGGAAGCGCTCCTGCACAAACTTCTCAGCGCCCGCCAGCGTCCAGCGCACCAGCGTGCCATCCTGCAAAGCCAGCGCCGGCGTGTTGCCGCGCATCAACAGAAACTCCTCTGCCAGCTCGGCCAGCGCCACGCCCTCCTCGACATCGCGGCGCGCGCTCAGGTAGTTGCCCTCGATCGGAATGCGGCGGACGCCGTCGGAGAGGTACAGATCCTCGTCGCGATAGTACAGCGATGGGCGCGACGAGAGCTTGGCGGCTGGGCGGGCGCCGTAGCGCAGGAACACCCGCCCGATATTGATCACATAGCATGCCGCCATCCCGTGGCGCTCGACGTCGATCTGCGAGCCGTCGGTGGCCACGAGCGCATATTCGTCCGGGCGCGGCGGCAGATCACGTGTGGCGTTGAGCGGCTCGACCGGGCGGGCCAGCAGCCACGCCGCCGTCTCGCGGCTGAGGTCGGCGGCTTGGGCCCACAGCGCGTATTCGGCGGCTTCTTCGAGATAGCGGCCCAACGCCAGCGCAGTGCGCTCCTGCGTATCGCTCGCCTCGCTCGCCAGCGAGCCGCTCATCGCTCGCACCTGGCGGCTGAGCGCGGAAAGATCGAGGCCCATAGCACACCTCGGACGCTGATTCGGCCAAGGATTGCACGGATGCGGCGCAGGCGTAGAGGGGCAATGGCGTCGAAGGCTAGTGCCCCTTGCGGAATCAATGCTGTGGTGGTTACACTATCTGCGCTGTTTTGTCCGTTCTATCCGTTGACTAGGGCTGCATATGGGCCTAGAATAGTACGTTTGTTTCAAATTGTCAAGCGTTTGCCGCTACGCTTCCGATTGGATGGCCTTGATTAGCTGCTCGACTCCGACACATCCGCTAACAGCTACCCGCCCATCCGCGCGATCCACTTGTGCGGCTCGCGGATCTCGGCCATAGTCGGCAGGTGCTCGGGCCGCTCCCAGACCCGGTTGATGAACGCGACGCCTTTGGTGTCGGCCACCGTGTTCACAAACGCCTCGCCCTGCTTGTACTGCGCCAGCTTGAGATCCATGCCGGTGATCCGGTTGAAGATCTCTTCGAACAGCGGCCTGTTGCTCTGGCGCTGCTGGATGCGCTCTTCGATCTGGTGGAAGCTCGGCAGCAGCTGGCCGCCGATCGCGTTCATAATATGGTTCGAGTAGCCCTCGACCAGCGACATCAGCGCCTGGAGTTGGTCGAAGATCCGCTGTTGTTCGGGCGTCAGCATACGTTCGATCCAGTGCTGGCCCGACCCCTGCCGGCCGAGCAGCCGGCCGAGCAGCTGCGGCAGCCCGACGCCGAGCGCCGAGAGCTGATCGGAGAGCTGGCCCAGGAATTGGCGCAGCAGGCTGTTGAAATACTCGCGCACCCACGGGTAGGCCTCGAACTCGAAGACGTGCGTGACTTCGTGCAGCGCGATCCACAGCCGGAAGTCCTCGTCGCTCAGGCCAAGCTGCGTCTGGACGCGTGCGATGTTCGGTTCGACGAAGTAGAGCGCACCGCGCACCTCCGGGTTGGGCGAGAGCAGGCTGAGATCGTACTGGCCAAGCACACGCCGCGCCAGGAAGCCCAGCAGGATACCCATTTGGGCGCCGATGACCCGCCCGTTGATCTGGCCGATCGCCGCGCCGATCCCGCTCTGGCGCGCGCTAAGCTGCTGGTACAGCTCTTCGACCGGCGCGAAGACCACCGCGAAGGAGTTGAAGTTGGCTTCCAACCACTCGCGCCGATCGACCACATACACGCGCTTGATCGGCTCCGGCAATCGCACGCCCAGGTACTCGGCGATCAGCGGCTCGCTGCGCTCGACCAGGCGCGTATACTGCTCGCGGCGCGCGGTGCGATCGGGGATACCGGCCTGCTCCCATTGCGAGACACGCAGGGCGAAGTTACGCGCCTGATCCCAGTCGATCAAGCCGTTGGGCCGATCGGCGGCGCCGCGGCTTACGCGCGAGGCGACGTAGCGCACGCCATAGCCGGCGATGACGCCGAGCACCAAAATTGTTCCAAGCCGACGCAGATCGGCATTTGACTTTGTGTTTGAAGGCACAGTCGTTCCTTTCAGAAGTGATGAGGATTGAGGACCGAGTAGATGAGCGCAGAACTCAGTCCTCATCACCCGCTAAACTCGGGCGGTTTCTGACCACGGCGCAGAAAAGCATCGCGCACCATCACCTTGACATCCTCGTCGGTGATCAAAAAGGTGTCGTAGCTCGAATCGCCGATCTCGCGGCGGTCGGCGACGCGCCCCTGAAGCACCACCCCGTCTTCGGTCTCGATGATCCGCACATCGCTGTAGCCATGATCGTCGATAAAATAACCCAGCGCGCGCAGCACGTCCTGGTAATCGCTACGCTTCATGCCACGAAACAGCTTCATCCGCGCCACCCCCGTTTGGATTGCGAATCGCGCAGGCGCTGATCCTGCAGCTCCTGTATCATTTTCCGTACCTCGTCATGTGAGATCACATAGTCGGCCGGAACACGAATAAAGCCTTGCGCCGTGCTCTTGAATGTCAGCCCGGCGATCACCCAGCCGCGATCGAACTCGACAATACTGATCTCACTCAGATGCTCGCGCTGGATGAAATGGCCGAGCGCGCGCAGCAACTCGGGGTAGTCGATCCGCTCATGCTTTGCCGGCATAGGTTTCTCTCCGACGATTGTTTCCGGTCGATTGTTGCAAGAAGTTGTCAGTTGTTAGTGGCTCCTGACAACTGACAACTGATAACTGATAACTAATGACTCAATAGAGTACGCGCGCATCGCCCTCACGGCGAGTGATCTTGCGCTCGTCCAGGTGTTCGAGCAGCGCCAGGGCATATTTGCGGCTGCTGCCGAAGCGATCGCGGAACTGGGCGACCGTCACGCTACCCATCGCGCCGATCTGCTCACGCACCCAGCCGATCATCTCGGCGTATATTTGCGGCAAGAAAGCCACATCAGGGGCAACGCGAATGATCTGGCCCTGCTCCAGCAGCCAGCCCAGCAGCTCCGGCTCGACATCCGGAGCGGGCGGGCTGTAGGGCGCGGCGTGATAGGCTTCCAGAAATCTTCGCACCACTCGCTCTTGCTCCGGCGCGAGCGCAGGCTTCCACTCCGGCAGCGCCACAGTTGTTTCGCGCCTGGCCAGATGCCCCTGAGCTTCGGCGAACGCCAGCACGGCGTCTAGCGCATCGCCGCTGAGGTTGAGCCGGCTGCGCAGCTCCTCGCGCGGCATTCCGGCCCGTAGCGGGTAGCGGCGCTGGTAGCCGCGCAGGGCTGTGGTTAGCTTCTCACGTAGCGTATCCCACCCCTTCGTGCTGATCACCCATGAGCGGGAGTAGGGCAGTAGGGGGGTAGGCGAGTGAATCGAACTCCCCCCTACCGCTCTACTCCCGCTCCCCACTTCTCCCACTTCGAGTGCGACGACTTTCTCTTCACCCAGTAGCTCCTTAAGTGCGTCGGCCGCCGCGCCAGGTGGCAGCCCAGTCGCTTTGAGCAGGGCGGCCCATTCGTGCGGCTGGCCGTCGTCCAAGGCCCGCAGCAGCAGGTCGGCTGGCCGGCCGCGCGCCAGCGCCTCGAGTGCCGCGCCGACTTCAGGCCGGAAGCGGCGGTGGCGCGGCGGGTTGACCTCGATCACGCGCCCGCCGCCGACGGTATGGCTGGGCGAGGGTTGGCGCACGATATAACGGTCGCCACGCGCCAGGGCGATCGGCCGATCCAGCCGCAGCTGCACCCAGCCGCTCTGGCCTGGCCGCAGTTCCTCGTCCTCGAGCAGTGTGATGCGGCAGGGTGTCTCGGCCGCGCCCACAAACAGATCCAGCCGATCGTTCTGCTTGAGCGGCCGCGGCGCGCCGGGAATGAGCCGCAGCCGCGCGTCGAGCAGGTCGGCCGGGCGCAGCCGGCCGGGCAGCGCCAGCATGTCGCCGCGCGCCAGATCGTGGTGCGACACGCCGGCCAGGTTGACGGCCACGCGGGCGCCGGGCAGGGCTATCTCTTCCTTGCGCTGGTGGGTTTGGAGGCCACGCACGCGCGCGCGCAAGCCCTTGGGGACGAGCTCGACCTCGTCGCCTAGATGCAGCGGGCCGTCGAGCAGGGTGCCGGTGACCACCGCGCCGAACCCGCCGATAGTGAACGCGCGGTCGATCGGCAGGCGTGGCTCGCCGCTTGCTCGCGCTCGTGTAGGCGTACGATCGAGCTGCGCGTCAAGCGCCGCCAGCAGCGCCGGCAGCCCCTGACCGGAGCGAGCTGAGACGGCCACCAGCGGCGCTATGGCCAGGCTGGTGCCGCGCAGCTTCTCGCGCACCTCTTCGCTCACCAATTCCAGCCACTCCTCATCTACCAGGTCGGCCTTGGTCAGCACCACCAGGCCGTGCTCGACGCCAAGCAGATCGAGAATCGCCAGGTGCTCTTCGGTCTGCGGCATGACTGACTCGTCGGCGGCGATCACCAGCAGCGCGGCGTCGATGCCTCCGACGCCGGCGAGCATATTCTTGATAAAGCGTTCGTGGCCGGGCACATCGACGATGCTGACAGTTCGGCCGCTTGGCAAGGTCAACCAGGCGAAGCCGAGGTCGATCGTCATCTCGCGACGCTGCTCCTCCGCCCAACGGTCGGGGTCGATGCCCGTCAGCGTCTTGACTAATGTGGATTTGCCGTGGTCGACATGGCCGGCAGTGCCGATTACATACATCGAGATCGCCAGGGATGAGCAAATCGCCGGTCGGCCTGACCTGATCGGCTCAACATACGTGTAAACCGAGGGCTACACTGGCTAATTGTATCATTGTAGCATGCACGTGAGCCGTGGGCAACCACTTCCCTTATTTGCCCGACTGTACGAGATCCAATTCCTTTGAAATAAGGCGACAAAGACTGCGGAAGTCTTGGCCGAAGCGCTTGGAATGCCCTCTTCAAGACTTCGAAGTCTTATTTGAAAAGTATTGGTCAGGACTTACGCAGCCGGCGTTTGCAGGGAGGTTTGGAGGGACCGGGTACCCTTTGGGTGTCCCTCCAAACCCGCCTCTTTTTGGCCGGTCTCGGCCACATTCGTGGCCGAGACCGGCCAAAAAGGGGAGATCTCGGGGGCGGTTGCACCGCCCCCGAACCCCCACCGCGTAAGTCCTGTTGGTATTAGATCAGCTCACTCAGCGCCAGCACGATCACCGCGATAGGCAGCCAGGGCACGCCACCGAGCCCTGTCAGGGCGAGCAGCGCCAGAACGATCGCGACGACCGCCAGGATCTGCCGGTTGCTGGGGCGCGCGCCTCTACGTCGTGACATATGCCGCTCCTCCAAG
>DATFXE010000274.1:0-3277 GCA_035258585.1 Roseiflexaceae bacterium
TAGGGCAGCGGCAGCCATGCCATGACCGAGGTGCCTCCGCCAGGCGCAGAGCCGATCTCGCAGTGCCCGCCCAACTCGGTGGCGCGCTCGCGCATCGAACTCAGCCCAACCCCGGCCCGCTGATCGTCGGCAAGCCCGCGCCCATCGTCGCGAATATCCAGGGATAGCCCGTTGCCCACGCCCAGGCTGACAACGCAGTTGCGTGCATTGGCGTGTCGCACGACGTTGGTGACCGCTTCTTGGACGATCCGATAGGCCGCGACCTCGACGGCGGCTGGCAGCGGCGGCAGGTCGGCCGGCGCGTCAAGCGTGATGTTCAGCTGATCATACTGGCACTGGCCGATCTGCTCGCGCAGGGCTGAGACCAGGCCGAGATCGTCGAGCGCCGGCGGGCGCAGATCGTAGACCAGGCGGCGGATGTCGGCGATCGCCGTCTGTGTTTGGGTTTTCAAGTCGGACAACAGCGCGCCCGCCGCGGCCGGGTCGCGATCGATCAGGTTGCGGGCGGCATCGAGCTTCAGCGTAACGCTGGCGAGCTGCGGGCCAAGCCCGTCGTGCAGGTCGCGGCGCAATCTTCGGCGCTCTTCTTCGCGCGCGCTGACGAGGCGCTCACGCGAGCGCTGCAGATCACTGGTCAGGCGCACGTTGTGGGCGGCTACGCCAGCCTGGCGGGCCAAGTCATCGAGCAAGCTTCGATCGGCCGGGCTGAAGCTTTCGCCGGCTGCCCGCGGGGCCAGGATGAGCTGGCCGACCGGCTCGCTCTGGTAGACCAAAGGCAAGGAGACAAGGAGATCGATCGTAGAGATCTCCTTATCTCCTTGTCTCCTTCTCTCCTTGTCCCCATGCTCTGCTGCGATCACCAGCTCATCGTCGCGCCCGAGCCCGATCGCGACATATGGCAGCCGAAGGGCCTGGGCCACCGTCTCGACGATCGCAGGCAGCACCGCTTCGGGCGCCAGAGTGGCTTCCAGCCGCTGGCCAAGGCGTGAGATCACGGCGTATGGGTCGTCGCGTTCGCCATATAGCAGGCGGTTGACCATGCGCTGGAGCCGGGCGCGCAGCGGCTGAAACAGCACCGCCACCAGCCCGGTGGCCAGCAGTGAGATCAGCAGGTTGCCGCTGGAATGGAACAACGTGCCAAGGTAGCCGACGATCAGAACGTAGAGCCCGGCCACACTGGCAGTCAGCGCGCCGTAGACCAGTGTGCGGTTGATCAGCACGTCGATATCCCACAGGTGGGTGCGGAAGATCGCCATCGCGATCGAGAGTGGGATGAGTGACATACCGACGTAATAGGCCGGTTGGACGAAGAATTCAAGCGTTGGGTTGTGGTGGAGCGATTCCGGAAGCAGCATCGCGCCGGTGTTCAAACTCAAGAACAGGGCGATCGCGCCCGTCACGCCGAAGACAACCCACTTGGTCTGCTGGCGCTGCACCTGGTCTGCCGCCCGCTGGTAGCGGTAGATCTGCGCGCCTACGCCGATCGCCAGGGCCGGGTAGTAGGTGTTGAAGTAAAACTCGGTCGGGTTCAGATCGGTGGCGATCAGCCAGATCAGCGTCCAGATCAGCCAGAAAACGCTCAAGAGGCGCGTCCAGCGTGGAACGAATTGGCCATCGGGGAAGACATAGAAGAAGATCACAATCGAACAGATAGCGATGAACAGCAGCGGCGCGCTCAGCACTACCCAGAAGACATTCTTGTCAAAATATGTGATTGCATCGGGAAAGCCAGGGAACGCCATCCCAAACGTCAGCAGCGTGAGCGAGACGAACCACGCCAGCGGTTCGTCGGATTTGCGCCAGAAGATCGCGACCGCGATCGTGAACCACACCACGAAGAAGAAGATCTCGAACGCGAGATTATATGTGGCGTAAAGCGTTGTGGAGATACCGATGGCCACCAGCTCGTGCGCGCCTGTGGCGGTGAGCTGCGGGCCGTCACAAATAGCCGTGCTGCATGTTGTGCGGTAGTGGGCAAATTCCGCTGGCGCCCCGAATATGACCAGGACAAGCGAAACGGCGGCAATGACCAGCCAGATAGCTCGCGCGGTGGCCAGCCAGCGCCCGCGCAGGCGCGCTGGTGCGACGCTGTGTGTCTCGGCCGTGAGGGCGAACGTCCGTGATGTAGACATCTTGCTCCTGGTTGGTTCGGTTTGCTTGCGCCTTATTGTATCGCAAAGAACGTCCGGTGATGATCGGCCGTGGGGCTTATTTCGGGATCAGGCTTGTGGCGTTGCTCCAGTCGGCGCTGTTCTTTCGTTCTCGCCGCGCTTCCCACAGCGTTGCGCCTACAAACGCCCATCCGCTCAGCGTCGCCAGCGCCGCATACACGCCGCTCCAGTGACCGGTCGGTTCCAGCAGTTTGGCCGCCACCAGCCCGAGATAGATCAGCGCCGCGCCGGCGAGCAGCGCGAGCGCCTGCCAGCCGGGCCGTTTTGTCGCCGCCAGCAGCCCGGCCAGCGCCAGCGCAGCCGCCAGCACGACCGCTTCAGACGAGTATCGATCGTACCCATACGCGCCGCCCAGGTCGGGCTGGATCGAGTGCCAGGCGTTGAGCGCCAGCAGCGCGCCGGTGACGAGGCTCAGCGCCAACAACGGCCGGCTGACCCGATCGGGCCGTGAGAACCGCGCCAGGCTGCCTCGATCTGGGAAGATCGCGACCAGCAGTGCGATCGCCACGATCCGCGTGATACCGATAAGCGGCTCGAAGGGCAGGCTGATCGCGCCCAGGATGGCGCCCGCCAGTACCAGGAACTGGAGCAGCAGCGGCCGAGGGCCGGATTGCAGTAGCGCCAGCAGGCAGCCGGTCAGTAGAATCCCCGCGTAGGCGCTCCATCGCGCCTCGTACCAGCGCTGGATCGCCGAAGGGTATGCCAGATCGCGATGGCTTGGCAGATCGATCCAGGGCGCCAGGACGCTGATTCCATCCATCGCGAAGAGCCCAATGGCGATCAAACCTGCCACGATTCGGAAGAGAACGACGCGTCGTTCGTGTCGTGGTGTCTTCAAGTCTGGTATCGTGGTCATCGTGCGACTCCTTCATTGCCAATGGATGCAACAACGTGTCTTTAACTGCTACTATCGTAGTACGCCGGCTGTCCTGCCGTCATGAGGCTGGTGTCCCGATCTTGTCCCGAGATCGCCCCAGATACACAAAGGCTGAAGGGTCGCCTGTTCCCTTCAGCCTCTCTCGATACATTGGCGCTCAAGCGGCTTAGGCCCGGCGTTCGCGATATAAATGCGCGGCGCCGGCCAGCTGCATCGGCTCGTCGGCCGT
>DATFXE010000275.1:0-25004 GCA_035258585.1 Roseiflexaceae bacterium
GGGGGTCGGGGGTGAGGGCCAGAAAGGGTATATATGTCGTATCAATCCAGCCAAGAAAGCGTCCTTTTCCTTGGCCGCGCCCTGCACGCGCCCTGGAACGAGGGCACGCGCGTGATCGGCCGGGATCTGGCGCGTGTTGCGGGCGCACTGCGCCCTGTGCGGACGCTCTCGCTCACGCACGAGCAGTACCTTGGCCAGCCGAGCGACGATCTGGCGGTAGAGCATATCGCCACCCGCCTGCCCTATGGCGCGCGTGGCGACTATGCGGCGCTTCGGCGCGTCGCCGGCGCCGCCGAGGCGATTATGGCGCGCGAGCGGGTGGGCGTCGCACACCTGGTGGGGCTGCCGCTGGCGCTGGCGCCCCGGCTGCGCCGGCGCGGCGTTCCGGTGGTCTCGCACATCACCCTGGCGCGTCAGGCCTACCGTGGGCCTATCGAGCGCCTGCGCGCCGCGATCGGCTGGCGCTGCTTCGATCGCTGGGTCGACGTGTATGCCTGTACCTCCGAGAACGTACGGGCTGCGCTCGTCGCTCAGGGTTACCCGACTGCGAAGCTGCGTGTCGTGCGGCCGCCGATCGACGTCGGCCGGTTCCACCGATTCGATCGCGCCGCCGCGCGGCGGGCGCTCGGCTTGCCTGAAGAAGCCTTCCTGGTGGTCTATATCGGTACGATCTCGCCGCTGCGCTTCCCCGCGGACACAGTAATGCGTGCGCTCACTCTGGCTGCTGAGCATATTCCCAGCCTGAGCCTGGCGCTGTTTGCGCCCATCGGCACGCACCCGTACAACCTCGCCTGGGCGGCCGGGCATGTGCGGCGCGCGGTTGCCCTCAGCGCCCTGCCGGTGGCGATCGAGCTGCGCGATCTGGATGAGGAGCAGAAGATCGCGTTGTACTGCGCGTCCGATATCGTGCTGCTGCCCTTCGGCGCGCCTGTTGCCGTCGAGCCGCCGCTGACACTGCTGGAGGCCATGGCCTGCCAGGCGGTCGTGGCAGCCGCGCCCGCCGCCAACCGCTCCCAGATCATCGCCGATCGCTGGAATGGGATCGCCTACAGCTCGCCCGAGGATCTGGCGCGGCACTTGGCTCAGCTGCACGCCCTGGGGCAGCCTATCCAGCGCGCGCTCGGCGCGGCGGCGCGCGCCAGCGTGGTGGAGCGCTATAGCTTCGCATCGGTGGCGCAGGTGCTGGAAGAGCTCTGGCGCGAGCTTGGTGAGGCGCGCGACGTCGATCGTGCGATACATCCATCTGGAGTTGGGGCTGCTGGATGAGAAGCAGGAAAGATACGCTGGCCTTGCGAAACCTATCGGTCCAACGCCTGGTAGCACACGCGCGCACGCCGCTGTACCGGAACGGCTACGCGCTGATCCTGAGCGCCGCCACCACATCTGGCCTGGGCGTACTCTACTGGATGCTGGCGACGCGCTACTACCCGGCGGAGGTCGTCGGGCTGAACAGTGCGCTGATCTCGGCCATGCTGTTTGTGGCCGGCGTGGCGCAGCTCAGCCTGGTCAGCGTGATCACACGCTTCCTGCCGCGTGCCGGCCACGCCACCGGGCGTCTGATCGGCGTCGCCTATGCGCTTACGCTGACGACGGCCGCGCTGGCTGGCCTGCTGTTCGTGCTGGGCACGCGCATCTGGTCGCCCGAGCTGGCATTTCTTGGCGCCAGCCCGCTGTTTACGCTCTGGTTCGTGTTGGCGACGATGGCCTGGTGTATCTTCACGCTCCAGGATAGCGTGCTGGCCGCCATGAAGCAGGCGGTCTGGGTGCCGATCGAGAACACCATCTTCGCCGTGGCGAAGATCGCGCTGCTGCTGGCCTGGCCGGCCGCGCGCTACGGGATATTCGCGTCGTGGACGATCCCGGGCGCGGTGGTGCTGCTCCCGGTCAACTACCTGATCTTTGGGCGGCTGCTGCCGCGGCACACCCACGCCAGCGCGGCGCGGGCCGAGCCGCTGCTCCCGCGCCGAATCGCCGGCTACGCCGCCAGCAACTATCTTGGCTCGATGCTCTCGCTGGCGGTCAATACGCTGCTGCCGCTCTTGGTGCTGCACCAGCTTGGCGCGCGGGCCAACGCCTACTTCGCTCAGCCCTGGCTGATCGCCAGCTCACTCCAGTTGGTCGTGGGCAATATGGCGGTCTCGCTGACGGTCGAGGCCGCGACGGATCGCGAGCGGTTGGCTGCCTATACCCGCCGTGCGCTCGTTCACACCGCGCGCTTGCTGGCGCCGCTGGTCGCTCTGCTACTGATAGCTGCGCCGCACCTGCTGGGCCTATTCGGCGGCGAGTATGCCGCCGAAGGCGCGGGCCTGCTGCGGCTCCTGGCGCTTGGCGCGCTGCCGAACCTGGTCAATATGCTGTACCTCAGCGTCGCGCGCGTGCGCAACCGCGTCGGCGCGATCGTCGTTGTCCAGGCTGCGCTGTGCGCGCTGGCGCTGGGGCTAAGCTACCCCCTGCTTCAAGTCTATGGAATTACGGGTGTCGGAATTGCCTGGCTGACCAGCCAGACGCTGGTGGCGGGCGGCATCGCGCTGGCCACGCTGCGCCCACGCACACCACGGGAGTTCAAGATGGAGACAACCATGCTTACCTTTGCCGACGCGCTCGCGGGCGCGCGCGGCCTGTTCGTCAGCATGCTGCTGATCGCGCTGCTGGCGCTGAGGGAATTCGCGCAGGCGGCCGGCGGCACGCACGCCAGGACGCTGGCGCGCGGGCTGCTCCTCGCGATCGTGCCGCTGCTGGTCCTCTTCGGCCTGGCGCTCACGCTGCGCCTGATCCAGGAGCAGGGCGGCCCGCCGGCCCATGCCAGCGCGCCGACCGTGCTGGTGCTGGCGACGGCCATGCCTGCGCTGGTGCTCCCTACAGCGACTCAAGCGCTAGGCGCGCCATCCCAGCCGACGGCGGCCGCCGAGACGTTCTCATATACCGTGAGCCGAGGCGATCTGCTCTACGACCTGGCGCTGCGCTTCAACACCTCGGTCGACGCGATTGTGGCGCTAAATCCGCATATCAGCCCGGACAGCCTGGTGATCGGCGATCGCCTGCGCATCCCGGTGATGCCGGCCGCCCGAGCCGAGCGACACCTGACGGCTGGACCGGGCGAGATGGTGTATGCCGTGCGGGCGGGTGACACGCTGTATGATCTGGCGCCGCGCTTCCATACCTCGGTCGAAGCGATCGCCGCGCTCAACCCGCAGGTCTCCCCCCACCGCCTGATGGTTGGGCAGGAGCTTCGCATTCCAATCGCACAACTACAGCCAACACAGGAGCGCAAGCCATGAGAAGCCTGTATGTCACCGGCGGCCAGCAGCGTACCGGCCGCCCGCTGACCGCCAGCGCGACCGACTGGTACGAATACCAGCAGGGTCTGATTCTGGAAGTCATCCCCGAGACCGGTGAGGTCCACCGGCGAGTCGCGTATGTCTCGCCGCCCGAGGCCTGCGCCGAGGAGAACCCGCAGATCCTGTTCAAATCCGGCGCGCTGCTAGACGACCGGATGTATGTCTGTACGCAGACCGAGGTGCTGATCTACACGCTGCCGGAGTTTCGGCAGGCCGGCTACCTGTCGCTGCCGTGCTTCAACGATCTGCACCACGTCCGGCCGACATCCGCCGGCACGCTGCTGGTGGCGAACTCTGGCCTGGATATGGTGCTGGAGTTGACGCCTGGTGGCGGCGTGCTGAACGAGTGGAGCGTGCTGGGCGAAGCGCCCTGGAGCCGCTTCTCGCGCGCGATCGACTACCGCAAGGGTGTCAGCACTAAGCCGCACGCCGCGCACCCGAACTATGTATTCACACTCGGCGAGGAAGTCTGGGCTACCCGTTTTCAGCAGCAGGATGCGATCTGTCTGACAAGCGGCGATCGGCGCATCCCGATTGGAATCGAGCGCGTCCACGACGGCGTGCTGCACGAGGGCCGGCTGTTCTTCACCACGGTGAATGGCCATGTGGTGATCGCCAACCCCGCCAGTTTGAAGGTCGAGGAGATCGTCGACCTGAACGGCATGCACGCTGCGGACACGCTGCTGGGCTGGTGCCGCGGCATTCTGCTGGATGGCACGAAGGCCTGGATTGGCTTCTCACACATCCGCCCGACCAAATTTCGCGAGAATCTGGCCTGGGTGGTGCGTGGCTTTCGGCAGGTGCTGCCGACGCGGCTGGCCTGCTACGACCTGGCCCGCCGGTGCTGCGTGGCCGAGATCGACTTGCAGGCGCACGGGCTGGACGCGGTGTTCGGCATCTTGCCTGGGTATGAAGAGAACCCGTTGCCATGATCCGCGGATAGCGCGAATTGACCCAGTATATATTTTACAGTCTAGCATATGCTGGATCGTTCCAGTAGGCAACTCGAGGAGCATTCGAGATGGAGAGAGTCAGAAGAGCGATTATCACATTGGCGCTGGCGCTGCTCGCCTTAGCGCCGGCCGCCGCGCCGCGCGCGCAAGCGCAGGGGCCGGCGCTGCTAGTGACGGCCCCCGCGCAGGTGGCGGCCGGCGCGCGGCTGACGCTGACCTTGACGCTGCAACATGCGGTCGATCTGGGCGGCTATGAGGCGACCCTGCGCTTTGACACGACAGCCGCGCACTTCAACGGCATGGAGCAGGATCTGGCCGCGCTGCGAGCGATCGGCCGCGACGTTGAGCCGCTCGGCCCGGTCGAACAGGCGAATGGCATCGCGTTCGGCGCTTATTCCTGCCCGGTTGCGCGCTGTGTCGGCGCGCGCGATGGCCCGCGACAGCCGCATGGCGGCGCCGGCACGATCGTGCTCGCGGCGATCGACCTCATCGCCGATCGGCCGGGGACATTGGAGCTTTCGCTCGCCCACGCGTCATTCGTGGACGCGGCCGGAAATCCTGTGGTGGCGACTGGCGCGAACCAGACGATCCGCGTCCAGGTTGGCGATCGTGGCGCTGGCCCGCTGTATCCCGCGCCAGTTGGTCCAGCTGCCGTCGGCGGCGTTGCTGGCGCGCCCGGGCCGTTCGACCTGACCGGCGACCGCGTAATCACGCACGCCGACCTGATCGAGGCGGCGCTGGCCTGGACGGTCGCGCGCGGGTCGGACAATCCTTGTGGCGCGGCGGCCGAGCTGGCGCGCGATGTCAATCACGACGGCTGTGTGGATGTGGCCGACGCGCAGCTGATCGCCGCGCATTACAGCCCGAGCGGGGCGCCGGCCGGGCCGGGCCTGGCCGGGTTGGGGGCGACGTTCACCGTCGACTCGGCCGCCGATGCCGACGACGCCCAGCCCGGCGACGGCGTCTGCGCCACGGCTGGCGGCGCCTGTACGCTGCGTGCGGCGATCACCGAGGCCAACCTGGCCGGCGGCGCCAACACCATCGCCTTCGCGATTCCCGGCGGCGGTGTCCAGACGATCGCGCTGGCGGCGCCGCTGCCGACGCTCAGCGACGAGAGCGGGCCGACCACGATCGACGGCTACAGCCAGCCCGGCGCACAGCCCAATAGCGATCCACTGATCGACAACGCCACCATCCGGATCCAGCTCACGATTACGAACGTGATCACGCCGTCGGCGATCGAGGCGCTGCACGTCACTTCGCCGGGCAACACCATTCGCGGCCTGGCGATCTTTGGCTTTCGGCGCTCGATCTTCGTCTTTGGCGCCGCCGCGACAAATAATGTGATTGCCGGCAACTTCATCGGCACCGATGCCGCTGCGACATACGCGGCGCCTGCGGTCGTGCCTAGCGGCAATGGCGTCGAGCTGAGCCAGGGCGCGGCGCAGAACCGGATCGGCGGCGGCACCCCGGCCGAGCGCAATGTGATCTCGGGCAACCCCAAGAACGGCGTGGCGACCTTCAACGGCGGCACGAATAACAATGTCATCGCCGGCAACCTGATCGGCCTCGCGCCGGACGGCAGGGGGCGGCTGCATAACCTCAGCCACGGCGTCGATATCAACAACCACTCGTCCAATAACATCATCGGCGGCAGCAGCGCGGCCGAGCGCAATGTGGTATCGGGCAACGACGCCGAGGGGGTCGAAATCTCGCACGGCCAGGCGACGACCGGCAACCAGGTGCTGGGCAACTATATCGGCACCGACATCGGCGGCGCAATCGCCACGCCCGCGACGCGCAATGGCTGGCACGGCGTGCATATCGAGGATGGGCCGACCGGCACACTAGTGGCGGGCAATGTGATCGGCAACAACGGGCTGGGCGGCGTCAGCATCGACGGCTTCGAGACCGGCTTCTACCCGGTGGGCAACCAGGTGACGGCGAATCGCATCGGCGTCGCCATCGACGGCAAACCCATCCCGAACGCGCACTTTGGCGTGCAGGCGGCCGATCATTCCTACCAATCGAAGATCGGCCCCGACAACATCATCGCCTATAATCCGATCGGCGTGCAGATCACCGGCGTCGACACCGATTTCAACACGATCACGCGAAATTCGATCTACGCCAACGCTGGCCTGGGCATCGACCTCGACCCGATCGGCTCGGTCAACCCGAATGACCCGGGTGATGCCGATTCCGGTGCAAACGAGCAGCTGAACGCCCCGCTGCTTGTGAGCGCCACGCCGTACCTGGTCCGCGGCACTGCCTGTGTGACTTGCACGGTCGAGGTGTTCCGTGCGAGCAGCGGCGGTGGCGCATACGGCCAGGGCCAGACCTTCGTGGGCTCGGCCAGCGCTGGCCCGGATGGCACGTTCGCCGTGGTTGTCAGCGGCATCGCGGTCGGCGACTATGTCACGGCGACCGCGACCGACGCGCTGGGCGATACCTCGGAGTTCGCGCTCAATCTGCGCGCTGTCGCCGGCCCGCCGCTGAAGCGGGTCTATCTGGCGATCGCGCGGCGGGGATGAGCCGCGGCAGGGCTTTTGGAATGCCAGTTTGATATTGGAAGGAAGGATCATATGAACCGACAACTCCCGCTCGCGCTCTTGCGCAATCGTGTCTGTCAGCGCGCGCTGCTCACCTGTGCCATCCTGCTCGCGCTCATTGGCGCGGCCGACCCGCTTGGCGCGGCTAGGCGCATGGCGACCACCCTGCAGGCAGACGGCGCACTGTTCGTGCCGCTCATCGTCAGCCCGGTGCCGGGCACGAATTACTTCGTGGATTGCACCGGCGGGAACGACGCCAACAGCGGCCGGGCCACGACCGCGGCCTGGAAGAGCCTCGAAAAAGCCCGCACCGCGCCGCTCACGCCGGGCGACCGGCTGTATTTCAAGCGCGGCTGCACCTGGACCGGGCCGCTGTATCTGGATTGGAACGGCGGCACCAACCGGCCGATCGTGATCGACGCATATGGCAGCGGCTACCTGCCGATCATCCAGAACGCCCAGTACAATGTGATTGTTCGCGGCACGAACCTGCTAATCCAGAATCTGGCGGCCCGCGGCACGCCGCAGAGCTACGATCCAGGCTGCCAGAACCAGCCGAAGGGCTGGCAGCTCGGCTTTCGCTTCGAGCCGGGCGCCTCCTATAATACCTTGCGCTACTCGCAGGCTACCGGGCTGACCCACGGCGTCAAAATCACCAGCGGCGCGCATCACATCACAATCGTCAACAATGTCTTCGCCGGCAACAACCTGATGTACATCCTGGATGCCAGCAATACCAACAACGATGCCGGCGCAAATGGGATCGTGGTCGAGGGCGACGACAACGAGATCGCCTACAACCAGATCAGCGGCAGCGATGCCTGCTCGTTCGATTATGGCCGCGACGGCTCGGCGGTCGAGGTGTACGGCGGCCAGCGCAACCGGGTGCACCACAACACTGCCACCAACAACAACACATTTACGGAGCTGGGTGTCTCGCGCAGCGCCGACAACACCTTCGCCTACAACCTGGTCATGTCCAGCACGCCAAAGGCGAACTTTCTGATCACCGAGGGCGCCAGCGGCGGGCGCGGGCCGGTCCTGCGGACGAAAGCGTACAACAACACCGTCTACCTGACCGACCCGAGCAGCATCGCGATCAATTGCGACGGCGGCTGTGCCACGAACATTCTGACACTGAAAAACAATATCGTCTGGTCGGAAGGTAAGATCGGCTACACCGATCGGCCGTGCGACGAGGGCTACAACCTCTTCTGGAGGACCGACGGCAAGCCGGGTATCTTTTTCCCGACGCCGAGCAACATGAGCTCTACGTCGCACATCGCCAACCCGCAATTCGTGAAGCCATCGGTCGGCGGCGGCGATTTCCGGCTTATGGCGGCCAGCCCGGCGCGCGACGTGGGAACAGCCCTATCGGTTCAGTCCGGGTTTGGCATCGATCTCGCGGGGGTGACAGTGCCACAGGGTGCGGGGGTAGATATCGGGGCGTACGAGTACAAGCCATGACAGTGGGCAGTAGGCAGTCGGCAGTAGGCCGCGAATGGTACTACCGACTGCTTACTGCCGCCTGCTGACTGCCTACTGCTCGTGGAGCACATCCTTGATGTCGACCAGCCTGTGACGCATTGCGTACAGCATCGCCTCCGCGCGCGTCTCGATGCCAAGCTTGGCGTAGATGTTGCTGACGTAGTTCTGAACGGTGGCCTTGGAGAGCGAGAGCTCTTCGGCGATATCGCTATTGCTCTGGCCCTGCGCGATGTGCTGGAGGATCTCCCACTCGCGCGGGGTCAGCGTCGGCCCGGCCACGCTCGGCTCGGTTTCCGGCGCCGCGTAGGTCGATCGCGCGATCAGTCCGGCAATGCGCTGGCTGAACCAGGTGCCGCCCTCGGCCACCGCATGGATCGCCTGGACGATTGCGTCGGGGATCTCATCCTTGAGCAGGTAGCCGGAGATGCCCGCAGCCAGCAGCGGCAGCACGTAATCGTCGCGATCGTGGTTGGTCAGCATCAGCACGCGCGGGCCGCCCGGCAGCTCGGCCACCTGGCGGACATGCTCGACCGCGTCGAGCCCGGGCATGACAATGTCCAGCAGCAGCACGTCCGGTGAGAGCGCCGCCACTGCTTCAAGCAGACTTTCCCCGTTGGCCACCTCGCCTACCACGGCGATCTCGCCCGCCCCCAGCAGCTCGATCAGCTTTACCACGCCTAGCCGTACAATGGCGTGATCGTCGGCAATCAGGACGCGAATAGGCATGCGGTATCCCTCGGCAAGTTGCTGAAGTGGTGCAATCAAAGGCGCTTGCCGCGCATACAGGCTCACAGCTTCCTCCCATCACAACCGCTTGCGATCCTCATACTCATGATAACACCCGCATGGCCCCAAAAGTTATTTTATTTTAACTTATCACAAAATTGTTACTTTCAGGGCTGACGCAAGCGGGAGGTTTGGAGGGACGCAGTCGCTCCAAGAAGCGCTATTCTGCGCGGCGTCGGCGGCAGAGCCGCCGACGCCGCGCAGAATAGTTTGGTTTGTGAGGAAGGTGCAACCTTCCCCCACGCCCCTTTGCATCAGTCCTATTCCATGATACTGCTGGCAAACTCGCCAGGTGGGGGTGCGGGGGCCGCAGGCCCCGAGACGTTTCTTTTTTGCGCCTGGTTCGGGCGGCTTTGCCGCCCGAACCAGGCGCAAAACCAAATGCTTCTTGGAGGGCTTTGCCCTCCAAACCTCCCATCTGAGTAAGCCAGCAGTATCTTCCATGTGAGTGGAACAGCAGCTGAAGCGTGATGTATAATGTGCAACCATAATGATGTGACGCAAGGGCAATGCTCCAGTGTGGGAGCCGTGAGGCGATAGGTTCGCCTTGCGCACGCCTCGCGCGAGATAGGTATGTTGCACATCCCACGCATCGGTCTCTTCTTCGGACCAAGTATTGACCCGTTTTGGGTGCAGGTGCTCGAAGCGATCTACCAGAGAGCCCACGATCTGGAGCTGGATCTGATCGCTATCGATTCGGACCTCCCGCCCTTACCTTCCGGCGAAGAAGAGACCGCTCTGTACGAAGAGCTTCTGGCGCAGGATCTCGATGTCGTGATCGGCTGGGGCTTTCCCCAAGATCTGGCGCGGCGGGTCCTGGCTTCGGGTGTGCCAATTGTGCATTTGAACGAGACAGAGATCCGCCATCCCTTGTCTGTTTCTCCGCAAGGCCTGTATGATATCGCCCGCCTGATCGGCGCGTTCCTGGTGGAAAAGCTGCATGGCAAGGGCACTATTCTAGCCGTCGGCGGGCTGTGTATGCCCGGGCGCAACGACGATGGCCGCAGCCGGGTTGCAGGTTTCCAAAACGTGCTTGGGCTGTACCCGGATATCCACTTCACGCATATTCCAACCCAGTGGTCCTATGCCGAGGCGTATCTGCAGGTCCACAGCGCCATGCGCGACATGGGTTGTACCCCCGACGCGATCTTCGGTCTGTCGGACTCGCTGGCGCTGGCTGCGCGCGACGCCGGCCGGTCGCTCAAATGCGTCGACTCGCGCACCTTGATCGTCGGAATCAACGGCGATCCTCTGGCGCTCGCCGCGATCTCCGAAGGCAGCATCACAGCCACTGTCGAGACGTCGACCGAGTATCTCGGCCGGCGCGCAGTCGATTTGGCAGGCCAGGTGGTGCGCCACCAGCCTGTACCACGCTTCTTTAGCTATCAGTCGCGCCTGGTGACAGCGCAGAATGTGGGCGACGTGGCGGCACAAAAATTGATCGCCATCGCGAGCCTGCCCAGCCGTCTGATCGGCGCTCATCGCCAGCAGCAGCAGGAACGGGTGGTCCAGCTCGAAACCAGCCTGGCGATCAATCGTCATGTCGGCTCCATCCTGGATCCTGGCCAGCTATCGCACGAGATCGCCAACCTGATCCGCGATAGCTATGGCTACGATCAGGTTTGGTTCTACCGCTGGCTGGAGGCCGAGCAATCGTTCGAGCGCAATCCCTCCGATCAGGATGACGTTCACGTGGCCGCCATTCCACTGGAGCGCGCCGGGGTCCTGGCGCAGGCGTTGCTCGAAAACGCGCCGCTGTTCATCCCGGATGCTCGTCGCAGCTCGCGTTTTGCGCCCGATCCGGATTGGCCGGATACGCGCTCCAGGGTGGTGATCCCGGTGCGTTTCAGCGAGAAGATCGTGGGTGTGCTGGATCTGCACAGCCAGCATTCGACGCAGCACACCCGCCGCGAGCTGATCGGTCTGCAGGCGCTCGCCGATCAGCTGGGCATCGGTATTCGCAACGCCGAGCTATACAGCGAGGCCGTAGAGGCGCGCGCGGTGGCCGAAAAGGCCGACCTGCTCAAGACCCGTCTGATGGCGAATGTCAGCCACGAACTGCGCACGCCGCTGGATATCATCCTGGGGTACAGCCAGGCTTCCGCGGCAGAGACAGAGCCGACTGAGCGCCAGCACATCCACCGCAGCGCGGAGCACCTGAAGCGCCTGATCGACGATCTGCTCGATCTGTCGCGCGCCGAGGTGAACGAGCTGGATCTCGCGCCCGAGCTGCTCGACCCGCGGGCTTTGCTCGAGGATGTGTTCTCAAGTATCGCAGATACAACCCAGGCCGAGCGAGCCGTCGCATGGCGCTTGCAGCTGCCCGACCGGCTGCCGGTGCTGCGGGCCGACCCGGTGCGCCTGCGCCAAATCCTGCTGAATTTGCTGAGCAACGCGCGCAAGTTCACCGAGCGCGGCGAGATCACGCTCGGCGCGGAAGCCGCTCCGCCGCACCTGCATATCTGGGTTCAAGATACCGGCGCCGGTATTCCGATCGAAGTACAGGAACGCATCTTCGAGCCATTTGCCAAACTCGAGCAAACTAAGCGGCGGGGGGATGGCATTGGCCTGGGCTTGTCGATCACCCGCCGCCTGGTGGCGCTACACCACGGTTCGATGACGCTCGAAAGCCAGCCCTTGTGCGGCAGCACATTTCATATACACCTGCCGCTGCCCACACTCGATCAACAACTGCCGGCCCCAGCGTGGGGCGCGCGATCCGTGCTCTTCGTGATTGGCGGGCATGCGCGGCCGGCGGCCGAGCTGATCGAGTTGGCCGAGCGGCAAGGCCTGGATATGCAGGTGATCCGATCCGCCGACGACCTCAACGCTGCTGCCTCGGGTGGCCAGCCGGCGGCGATCGCCTGGGACCTTACGTATGGCAGCGCGCGCGAATGGGCGCTGGCCCAGAGTTTCCGCGAGCATCCTCAATTCTGCCACGCGCCGTTCATTCTGTATGGAGCTAGCCAGTCCGGCGCGTCGGAGCTGGGTATCACCAGCTTTGTGCTCAAGCCGGCACCTGGCCAGGTGCTACAGGATCTGATCAACGTCCTATGTGGCGGGCAAGCCGCGGGCGGCCTGCTAATTGTGGACGATGATCAGGGAGCGCTCGAACTGTACCGGGGCGTGGCGGAGAAAGCGTTACCGGATTGTCATATCCAGATCGCCAGGGATGGCGTGGAAGCCATCCAGATCATGACCGAGGCGATCCCGACTGGGGTCGTGCTTGATCTCAACATGCCCGATCTGGATGGGTTTCAGGTGCTGGAATGGATGCGCTCCAATGCGCGTACGCGGCGCGTCCCGGTGCTGGTGCTCAGCGGTCGCTTGCTGAGCTACGACGACGTGAAGCGGATCGAGCAGCATGCCCTTGTCACACTCCAGAGCAAAGACATCCTCTCCGAGGAAGAGCTGGCCCGGTCTCTACAGCAGGCGCTGAACGGCGCACTGGCGCTTGGCCAATCGACCAGTGGCCTGGTCAAGCGCGCGCTGGCCTACATCCACCAGCAGTACGATCATCCGTTCACGCGCAACGAAATCGCGCAGTCGGTCGGCGTCACCGACAACTACCTGAGCCGGATCTTCCGCCAGGAACTTGGCCTTTCGCCCTGGGAGTATTTGACGCGCTACCGGGTTGGGCGCGCCAAGGAGCTGCTGGAAGTCACCAACGACAAAGTTGCCGATATTGCGCTGCAGGTCGGGTTCGACGATAAAGCCTACTTCACTCGCGTATTTCATAAATATGTGGGCTGCTCGCCGACGGTCTATCGCAAGCGCCCTGAGTGAAATAGAGCGCAGGTCTCAGCTTGGCTGCTGCGACCTCTCACCCGACATACACCACCCGTCACCTGTCACCTATCACCTGAAACGCACGCTCTGGTATTGTTTCTTCCAACAAGTGTGCGCAATCTTCCTATCTGAAAGCGCCTGGCTGCGCTATACTATGATTGGGTTGCTGCAATCCCCCTAAGACGCCGAATCACGATAGCTCGACTCCGCTCTTGCTGAGCCTCGCGCCGCGCGCTGCGCGCTGCGTAAGGCCATGTGTGAGCATGCCTGCCAGCCACGACAAGTTCCCGACGCCGATTCGAGGAGGAATCAAATGAAACGACAGCCTCGCGTGACCCGACGTGATTTCTTGCGTATCTCCGCGTTGGCCGGCGCTGGGGCCGTGGCGACGGCCTGCGGCGCGGCCCCGACCCCCGCCGCCGCGCCGACCGCCGCGCCTGCCGCCGCAGCAGCTACCGCCGGCCCTGCCGCGGCCCCCGCAGCGCAAAACGTCTCCCTGAGATTCACCTGCTGGGACAGCGCCACCGGCGCCGATGTATACAACAGCATTATCGACAAGTTCAAGGCGGCGAATCCGGGCGTCCAGGTCACAACCGAATTCACCCCCGATGGGTACGACGACAAGATCCTCACCGGCCTGGCGACCGGCAGCGCCCCCGATGTCTTTTTGTGGTGGAATCACCCCAAGCTGGTGGCCGCGGGCGGTGCCGAGGATCTGATGCCGTATGTCCAGGCGGAGAAACTGGACCTGAGCATCTATTATCCATCGGTGCTCGAAATGAACAAGTACGGCGATATTCTGGTGGGCACGCCCGACGCCTTTACGCCGCGCGCGATCTTCTACAACAAGAAGGTCTTCGACAATGCCAAGGTGCCCTACCCGACCAACGACTGGACCTGGGATGACCTTGTGACGATCGCCAAGTCGCTGACCAAAGGCGAGGGCAAGGATGCCCAGTACGGCTTTTTCATATACAACCAGTCGTATCCGCTCCAGGGCTACGTCTGGTCCAACGGCGGCGATTTCATCAGCCCCGACGGCAAGAAGGCCAGTGGTTTCCTGGATAGCCCCGAGACGATCGCGGCGGTCCAGTGGTGGGCCGATCTGGTGCTGAAAGAGAAAGTCGCGCCCACGGCCCAGGCGGTGACGCTGATCGGCGATCAGGCCGCCATGTTCAAGAGCGGCAAGCTGGCGATGATGGATAACGGGCGCTGGCCGCAGGCCGAGTTCAAGAAGACGTCCGGGCTCGACCTGGGCACGGTCATGATACCGAAAAGCCCCAAGACCGGCAAACGCATCCCGGTCCTGCACGAGGCATCGTTCTGCATCGCCAAAAATGGTCAGCACAAGCAAGAGGCCTGGCAGCTGGCGAAATGGCTTGGCAGCGAGGAGGGCAACACGGCCTTCGCCAAGGCTGGCTGGGGCATCCCTGCGACCAAGGCGACCGGCGCGGCGCTCGGTATGGACAAGGACCCGATCGAGAAGACCTGGTTCGACTCGATCCCGCTGGCGACAGTCAAGTCCTGCTTCATGCGCACTACTGCCTGGGATAAGATCGACAGCACCGTGCTTGGGCCGGCGCTCGAGGCGATCACGACCGGTAAGGCGACTGCCGCCGATAAGCTGAAAGAGATCGCGCCGGAGGTCGATAAGCTCCTCGCATCCGCCTAGGCGATATTGCTGGCTTACTCAGATCGGAGGTTTGGAGGGCTTCGCCCTCCAAGAAGAAATTGTTTTTACGGGTCGTTTGGGCGGCAAAGCCGCCCAAACGACCCGTAAAAAAGAAACGTCTCGAGGGCCTGCGGCCCCGCACCCGGCTGGTGAGCTTGCCAGCAATATCATAGGTGCGGGCGTATTGTGTATTGCGGACCAGCTCTATGCGATACGTCATACGTACTATGGAGAGGTCAGTTATGGTCTATCGCCAAGCGCGCGCGGGCTCGATTCGGCGCCGGGAGGCGCTCGAAGGGTATCTTTTCATCCTGCCCTGGTTCTTTGGATTCCTGGTCTTCACGGCGGGGCCCATGCTCGCCTCGCTGGGGCTGAGCTTTACCAAGTGGAACTTGCTGCAGCCGCCGAACTGGACCGGCATCGCCAACTATGTGCGCATGGTCGACGACCCGCTGTTCTGGCACTCCCTTGGTGTCACCGTGCGGTACACGCTGATCAGCGTGCCGGCGCGCCTCATCCTGGCGCTGGGCGTCGCGATGCTGCTGACCCGCCGCCTGCGCGGTATGAACACCTTCCGCACAATCTACTTTCTCCCTGCAATCATCGGCGGGATACCGGTGGCGCTGCTGTGGTCGTGGGTGTTCAACCCCGATTACGGCATTCTCAACTACATGCTCGCACAGATCGGCATCGAAGGCCCCAAGTGGCTGTCCAACCCCGACACGGCGCTGTGGGCAGTCATTATCATGAGCCTGTGGGATTTCGGCGTGCCCATGCTGATTTTCATCGCCGGCCTGCAGAACATTCCCCCGCACCTGTATGAGTCAGCCGAACTCGACGGAGCGAACTGGTTTCGTAAACTTTTGCACATCACTCTGCCGATGCTGTCGCCGACCGTGCTCTTTCTGCTGATCAGCCAGGTCATCGCCTCGTTCCAGGTCTTCGATATTGTGTATGGGCTCCAGCCAGGCAACCTGGGCGCCCCATCGCAATCGACATTGGTCTACCTGCTGTACTTCTATCAGACCGGGTTCCGGTTCTACGAGATGGGCTACGCCTCCGCGCTGATCTGGGTGTTGCTTGTGGTCATCCTGTTGCTGACCGCCGTGCTGTTCAGATCTTCCGATCTGTGGGTCTTCTACGAATCGGAGGTGAAGAAATGAGCACTGCGACACAGAAGCTGCCGCGCTCAGAGCAATTCGGCCGTCTCGGGCGATCTGGGCTAGCCCGGCGGGCCCTACGGCCTACACTCATCTATGCGGTTCTGTTCTTCGGCTTGCTCTTCACCTTGCTACCGTTCCTTTGGATGGTCTCGTCGGCGTTCAAAGTGTCCGAAGAAGTCATGACATATCCACCCACGCTCGTGCCCAGTGTGGCGACACTGGACAACTTCGGCGTCGTTCTGACGAAAGTACAATTCCCGCGGTTTTTCCTGAACAGTTTCATCATCTGTGCGTTCACCATTACCGGCCACCTGGTCTCGGGCAGCCTGGCTGCATTTGGCTTCGCGCGTCTGCGTTTCCCAGGCCGCAACGCGCTATTCATGCTGCTCTTGAGCACGTTGATCATCCCTTTCTACGCCTACATGATCCCGCGCTTCGTGATCATCCGCGCCCTTGGCCTGTACGATACGCTCATAGCGGTGGTGCTGCCGTATATGTTCGGCGGCCCGTTCTATATCTTCCTCATGCGCCAATACTTTATGAGCCTGCCCATGGAGCTCGATGACGCCGCTCGCATCGATGGCTGTAGTAGTTTCGGGATCTATTGGCGCATCTTGCTGCCGCTGGCCCGGCCGGCCCTGGCGACGGTGGCGGTGCTCGAATTCATCGCGGCGTGGAAGAGCTTTCTCGAGCCGCTGATCTACCTGAGCAACCAGAACAACTACACGGTCGCACTGGGCCTGACGCTGTTTCGATCTGGTTTCGGCGGCCAGGTTCAGTGGGGGCCGCTGATGGCGGCCACGGCCCTCAGCGCCGTGCCGCCGCTGATCGTCTGCTTCGCGATGCAAAAGTATCTCATCGGCGGAATCGCCGGCACCGGGTTGAAGGGCTAGGAGTATGATTCAGAACGAACAGATCGAGATCTGCGGTCTGGCATTCACGTTCTCGATCGAGGTATCCAATGGGTCGCAGCTCGAGATCGATCTGACTGCCGAACCAGCGCCGGATCTGCCCGACACGCATCTGGTGCGGTTCGCGGCCCATGCGCGCGGCGACGAGTCACTTACGATTTGTGATCTCTCGGTGAAATGGAGCGTGCCGGCGATCGACATGCACGGCTTCTACGCCGGGCCGCCCGCGCCCGAGGAGCTCGCAAAGCTGCCCTACTGGTGGATTCGTAAGCAGGTCGGTGCGAACTCTGGCTTTCCTTTCATTGCGCTGTTTCATCGCGGCGGCGCCAATCGCTTCGCCTTTGGCCTGCTGGACCAGATCACCGAGACGGCGCTGGATGGCGAGTTGGTCGAGGCCACGCGTTCCTACCAGTTCCACTGGCATAAGCCGATCGGCCAGGCGCACCTGAGCACCTCGGAGTTGATCGAGACGCTGTTTGTTTCGGCCGCACGCTGCCCCTGGCCCGAAGTGCTGCGCGCCTATGCACACGCCGTCGATCGCGCCTGGCCGCAGCCTAAGCTGCCGGTGCCCGAATCGGCCTACGAGCCGGTCTTTTGCACCTGGACAGCGATCCATCACGACGTGAGCCAGGCCTGGGTCCTGGACAACGCGCGCCGCGCCGCCGCGCTCGGTTTTGGCACATGGCTGACCGACGACGGGTGGTTTACCAGCAAGGCCTCGTTCGCCGACTATCGCTACACCGGCGATTGGCAGCCCGACCGCGCCAAATTCCCTGATTTCGTGGGACACGTACACGCAGTGCAGGAAATGGGGCTGCGCTATGTGCTGTGGGTCGCGCCATTTATGGTCGGCGACGCCAGCCAGGCCGCGCGCCGCGATGCGCACCTGCTGGGCGAAGCGACCACGACCATGCGATTCCGCAATCTGTCGCCGCGGCGCCGCGAGACGCGCCAGGTGGTTGGCGATCTGATCGAGCGCTTGATGCGCGACTACGAGCTGGATGGCCTCAAGATCGACTTTGTCGACGCGCTCGCGCTCGACAATCTGGTCACCACCGATACCGACTACTGCACGCTCGGCGAGGGCGTCTACGATATCTTGAGCGCGGCGATCGATCGCGCCCAGGCTGTCAAGCCGGATGCGCTGATCGAGTTCCGCAACAGCTACGCCAACCTGGCATCGCGCCGCTACGCCAACATCTACCGCGCGTCGGATGTGCCGATCAACTTCGCCATGAACCGCTGGCAGGTGACCATGCTGCGGCTGCTAGCGCCTGACCGTGCGGTGCACCTCGACCCCGCGCTCTGGCATCCCGGCGATAGCGAAGAGAATGTGGCCGTCCATCTGATCAACATCATCTGCTCGGTGCCGATGGTGTCGATCGAGCTCGACCGCTACCCGCAGGCGCATCTCGATCTACTGCGCTACTGGATCGGTTTCTACAATACCCACCGTGATACCATCATTCACGGCCGGTTCGCGCCCGAGATTCGCCTGGGCCATGTCCCAATCATCCGGTTTACTGGCAGCTCCGAGCAGATCGTCGGCATCTACGACGATGTTCCCTGTGCACTTGGGAGCGACCCGCTGCCGCTGTGGATCCTGAACGCTTCGACGCGGCCGTTCGTCGAGGTGTCTCCCGACAACCTGGCCGGTCCGCATCTGGTATGCACGCGCGACAGATTTGGCCGCATCATCGACGAGCGCACGATCACATTTCCGGCCGCCTGCCTGCCGGTGGAAGTTGGCGGCAGCATAGAGGTGCGCCCGCTATGAGCTATCTGTCGATCGCCCTGGCGGATACCATCCTGGCCAGGTTCCCCGGTCCCGATACCATTCCGTATCGGCGCTGGTGCTACGTGCAGGGGTATGTGCTCTGCGCGTTCGAGCAGCTCTGGCGCTACAGCGGCGATCCTATCTTAGCCAGCGGGCGGGGCATTCGTGCCCTGCCCGCTGCGCATCCCTGTGCCGCGTAGACAAGCTCGTGGCATTCTCTATACTCCCCAAGCTGATGGTTGAAAGGAGGGTGTTGGGTATGTCGAAGTCAGTAGAGTCGGCCTGGGAGCGCTGGAGCCAGGCGATCGCCGGCTGGACTCCTTACCTCACACTCGCTATCTCGACGATCCTGAGCCTGTTTCAACCGCGCCAGACCTCGACAGAGCGCCTCGGGACGGCCGTGCTGGTGGCGCTGACCGCCGCGTGGGTGTTCCTGATGTACACCCGCGCCCCCACGCCGCGCCGCAACCATTCGGTGCGGATTGGTGGTCTATTTCGCCGGTCTACTGGCGCTCGCCTCCGTGCTGATGTCGCGCCAGCCGATCTTCTTCGTCTTCGCGATCACCGGGTTCTTCCACGCCTCTGAACTCCGGCCGTGGCCCCTGGTGGTGCTCGGCGTGGCGGCAACGTCCATTCTGATCAACACGATCATCACCGGTTTCCCCTGGCCCACCGTCGAAGGCTGGTCGATCTATGTGTCGATCATGGTCATTCAGACGCTTGCGATCGGGTTCGGCATTGTCATGGGCGAGAAGCTGGCCGAGTTGAGCGAACAGCGAAAGCAGGCGGTAGCCAGGCTGGAGGCGGCCCTGCAGGAGAACGCCGGGCTGCACGCGCAACTGCTGACGCAGGCTCGCGAAGCGGGTGTGCTCGACGAGCGGCAGCGCATGGCGCGCGAGATTCACGACACCCAGGCACAAGGTCTCACGGGAATCATCACCCAACTCGAGGCGGTTGAGCAGGCGCGCGGACGTCAGGAGGACTGGCAACGACATCATATGCTTCTTTCTGCTCAGTCACGTTTCTGTGTCGCTAGCGTAAAAAGTTCGACCAACTCTCGCGCATAGGTGTCCAGATCGAGATTGGGATTGGTCGACTGTGCCAGCGGGATACCGTCCAGGGAGCCTGAATTGTCGTCGCCATCACTTGGATGTCGAAACTGCGAAAGATACCTTCCGCTTGTCCCCAGCGCAGAATCGCGCTGATTGGGGAAACGGCTTCGCGCTCTGAGTCGGCGTCATAGTCGAAGCCGCCATGCATCACGATGTCGATCATCGCCCGCAGCGCGAATGGCTCGATCTTCATGAATCCAATCAGTCCTTCGATATAGGCGACCAGCGCGGTGTGGGGATTGGTTAAGCCTGCCATCGCCTTGTTCATGTGCTGCTATGAGCAGCGGTCATCGTATTGACGTACCCGCGCATGCGCAGTATAGTTAGGGCACACGTGAAACTCGTCGGCTACGCTGTACGTCTCGGTGATTGAGTCCGCGGCTGACTCTGCGCACCTCCTCTCAGCCGCAATGCGCTGTGCTGTAGGATGATGTGGCGTGGAGGCTGTTTGTGGTCGCGACCTTGCACATTCAGCTCCTGGGTGGCTTCCGCCTCCACGTCGCTGACGCCCCCGTCACGACCGTCGACCACCCGCGCCTGCAATCTCTGCTGGCCTACCTGCTGCTGCATCGCGACACGCCCCAATCCCGCCAGCAGCTGGCCTTCCTGCTCTGGCCCGACTCGACCGAAGTCCAGGCCCGCACGAATTTGCGCAGCCTGCTCCATCGCCTGCGCCAGGCCCTGACCGACACCGGCTGCTTGCTGCACGCCGATGCTCAGGTCGTGCTGTGGCGCGCCGACGCCCCCTGGACATTGGACGTCGCCGACTTTGAACACGCGCTCCTGCAGGCGGATCAGGCTGCGCAGGCTGGGGACCAGGCTCGCCTGCGAGCCGCCTTAACTGGTGCGATCGAGCGATATGACGGCGACTTACTGCCGGGCTGGTACGACGACTGGGTGCTGCTCGAACGCGAACGCTTGCGCCAGCTGTTCCTCACGGCGCTGGAGCGGCTGATCCTACTCCTGGAAGAGGCGCGGGAACATCCAGCGGCGATTGCCTATGCCCAGCAGTTGCTGCGCCACGACCCACTGCACGAGGCGGCCTACCAGCACTTGATGCGGCTGCACGCGCTCAGCGGCGACCGGGCCAGTGTCTTCCGGGTCTATCAGACCTGCGTCACGCTGCTGGAGCGCGAGCTGGGGGTCGAGCCTAGCCCGGCCACTCAGGCGGCGTACGAGCGTGTGCTGCGCATGGAGCCGGCGCCCGGCCAGCAGCCGGCGCCACCCACATCGAGCGCGCCGCGCCACAACCTGCCCGTCCCTCCAAGCCTCTTGATCGGGCGCGAGAGCGAGCTGGCAGAGCTGCGGCAGCTGCTGGCCGCGCCGGAGTGCCGGCTGCTCACGCTACTCGGCCCCGGCGGCGTCGGCAAGACCCGCTTAGCTCTCCAGGCCGGCCTGGAACACACTGGAGCCTTTCGCGATGGGGTGTACTTTGTCGCGTTGGCACCGGTCAATGCGCCCGGGCTGATCGTCCCGGCGATCGCCGATGCGCTCAAGTTCGCATTTTTTGGCCCCACTGAGCCGAAAGAGCAGCTGCTCAACTACCTGCGCGAGAAGCAGCTGCTGCTGATCCTGGACAATCTTGAGCAGCTGCTGGCCGGGGCCGGGCTGCTGGGCGACATCCTGATGTGGGCGCCGCAGGTGAAACTGCTGGTCACCTCGCGCGAGCGGCTGAAGATGCAGCAGGAATGGGTCTATGAACTCCAGGGGCTGATCTGTCCGACAGCCGAGCAGACCGATTCGCTCGAGGGCTACAGCGCGGTGGCATTATTTCTGCGCTGCGCGCGGAGGGCGCGTACCGCATTCGCGCTCACCGAGGCAGAACAACCGTACGTGTCTCAGATTTGTCAGCTGGTGGAGGGGATGCCGCTGGGGATCGAATTAGCGGCGAGTTGGGTGCGGGTGCTCTCGTGTGGCGAGATCGCGCAGGAGATCCGCCGGAGCATCGATTTTCTGAGCACATCGCTGCGCGATGTGCCCGAGCGGCACCACAGTCTGCGCGCGGTGTGTGACCAGTCCTGGAGCCTGCTCTCGAACGAGGAGCGCGGCGTGCTGCGCAAGCTGGCGGTCTTTCGGGGCGGCTGTGGGCGCGAGGCGGCAGAAACGGTCGCGGGTGCGTCGCTGAGGCTGCTGGCGGCGCTGGTTGACAAATCGCTGCTGCGCCGAACCAGCGGGGGGCGCTATGAGATGCACGAACTGATCCGTCAATACGCCGCCGCGCAGCTGCAAGCCAACCCGCCAGAAGAATCCATGACGCGCGAGCGCTTCATTCAGTACTATGCGGCGTGGCTGGAGCGGCTGAAGGACCAGCTTCTGAGTTCGAAACAGCCCGAGACGTTAGCTGAGATGAGCGCCGAGATTGACAATCTGCGGCTGGCCTGGGGCTGGATGGCTGTACACCGACAGCTGGCCCAGATCAGACAGTCGCTATACAGCCTTGCGTTATTTCATGAAATTTCGAACCGGTTTCGGGAAGGCGAGGCGCTCTTCCGGCAAGCTGCAGAGGCCTTCCAGATCTCAGGTGAAGCGGCGACAGATACAGAGTATTCGGTGGTGCTCGCGCAGGTGTTGACCCAACAGGCCCGGTTCTACTTGCGCCTCGTCCAGATCGAGCAGGCGCGCGCACTCTTACAGCCAAGCCTCAACCTGATCCGCCCCGAGGTTGACCAGGCCGCGCTGGCGGATACGTTTAGCTGTCTGGGTCTCGCCGACCTGCTACAAGGCAATTTTCCGGGGGCGCGTCACTATTTGGAGGAGAGCCGCACCCTGCATCGGGCGCTTGGCAACCAATGGGAGGCTGCCATCTGCCTGACCTTGTTGGGCTACACCTGCCAGGTCCAGGGAGCGTATGAGGAGGCGTATCAGCTGTTAAGCGACAGCCTGATCGAGCTTCGGGTGATTGGCGCCCCGCATGGGACGGCCTTTTGCCTGCAAACCCTCAGCACCATGACCATCATCCTGGGCAAATACACCGAAGCCCAGCGGCTGTTGGACGAAAGTCTGGAGCTGTGCCGGGCAATCAACGACCGGTGGGGTCTTGCGGCCACCCTCACCAGTTCGGGCCTGATGGCTCTCGCTCTGGGGCAAGCTCTACGCGCCGAGCATCTGTTCCGCGAGAGTCTCGCGCTGTTGACAGAGATCGGCGATCGCAGGGGCAGCGCAATCGTGCTCGCCCATCTTGGAGAGGCGCTCCGCATGCAGGGCGCTGACGCGGAAGCGCGGCACTGCTTCCTGGATAGTTTCAGGCTGGCGGTGGAGATACAAACCATTTCTGCCGCCCTGGCTGCGCTGGTGGGGCTGGCCGCCGCGCAATCGAAGGACGGGGCGGCTGAACATGCGCTTGAACTGCTAACTCACGTCCTGGGCCATCCTGCCAGCAGCCAACAAACGAAAGACCGCGCCGAGCGGCTGTGTTGCGAACTGGAGGCCCAACTGACTCTGCAGCAGGTTGGGGCGGCCCAGGAGCGCGGGCAGGCCCGGACGTTTGAAACAGTCGTGGAGGAAATCCTAGGTGCCCACGGGCATACAGAGAGTCTGATCTGATTGGTTCGCGAATGAATTATCGCATGCCATCACAAACACGTTCAACCTTCTAAGCCTTTTACTCCTCCAACGTCCTCAGCACCCTTACCGTCAGCGCGCATCGAAGATAACCAACAAGCACAGGCGCCGCCGGTGATCCTCCGAGATCACCGGCGGCGCCCTTTTGGTTGGGCGATCGCTGACGGTGCAAACCTACCTAAACTGTGCCCCATATCACGGACATGAATCGCCCACGCAACGCCTGTGCAACGCCGCCTCTGCTATGCTAGCTCCAGATCGCGCTGGCAATCCACCCGCATCGCGGAAGCTGATGCAAGGAGCACAAGGATGATCTTTCAAAATCCTGACGCTACGATCGTCGAGGCGCCGACACGTCCTTCGCTCCAGGAAGGCGGCGGTTGCAGGTATCGGGTGGAGGTCTCAGCCGACCTGCTCGATGAACAGGGCAGCCTGATCGACTGGCTGATTGGCTTCGCCTTGGACACGCTTGCCGCGAAGCACCTGGATGTGCGCGTGCGTCCGACCGAATACTGACCAACCGCGCCACGACGGGGAGCACGACTGTGGACACACGCCAGCAGCAGCACACCTCGCAGCTGTTCACCGTGCGGCTATGGGCCGAAGATTTGGGCGACGGTCGGCGCGAGTGGCGCGGGCAAGTGCAGCACGTGACCAGCGGTGAAACGCACTACTTTCGCGAGTGGCCGACGCTGATCGCCTGGTTGCTGGCGATGCTGCCCGATCCAGAATTCCACCCAGGCGCAGATCAGCATGGGTGATCATCGACACGTGGAAAGATATACACATTAAGGAGCAATCCCATGGAAACACCGCTGATTATGACCGGCAAATCTGCATCCACACGTCTGCCGCTGGCCAGCCTTGGCAAGCTGACGCTGATCGCGCTGGTGGGGTTGGCACTGTGCCTGACCTACTTGCAGGCGGCGATTATTGGGGCACTGATCCCCCCGCTGGCGGTTTTCGCCGTCGTCTCGCTCCTCCTCGCGGGCATTGTCGGCATCGGCTGGCGGTGGGCGCCGGCGATCGGCGCGCTCTGGAGCGTCTTTATCATCGTCGGGAACAGTGAGGCGATTGCCTACAACTTTGCCCACCCCAACAACACTCACCAGTTCAACTTCACGGTGGTCACGCTTGCGGTGGCGGTTGTCGGGGTTGTAGCCGGCGTCAGCGCCGCGGTCCAGAACTACCGCGGCGCCGAGCGATCGACCCCACGCCTGCTCCCGTTTACGCTCACTGCGCTGGTCGCGCTGTGCCTGGGAGCGATCCTGGTCGCGGCGATCCCCCAGGGCGGTGCAAGCGCGGGAATCAGTGCCGAGGCGCTGTCGGGGATGCCCGCCCTCGCCGTGGCGGGCAGCACGTTCGACCAGCAAGAGATTCACGCGAAGGTCGGCGAGACCATCGCGCTTCGCCTGGACAATCGCGACAGCGAAGCCCATAGCTTCGAGATCGACGAACTGAACGTCCATGCACCAATGCCCGCCGGGCAAAGTGCCCTGGCGCTGTTCAAACCAAGCAAGCCCGGCACCTATACCTTCTATTGCGGCATCCCTGCCCACCGCACTCTTATGGTCGGCAAGTTGATCATCGTGCCATAGCACCAACGACGTGCCCAAGGACGTATTCGCGCTAAGACAAGGTTTCGCCTGGCAGCGATCAGCTTTACAGTTGGGGAGGTGCGGAGGGGGCACCCAGAGGGTACCCGGGCCCCTCCAAACCTCCCCAATGGTGGGGGTTTGGGGCGGCGAGGCCGCCCCAAACCCCCACCCAACAGTGTAAAGTTCGCAAGAACCTTGTCTAAGGACAGGCTATCAGCGAGACCTACCTGGCTGTCGTAAGACGCCAAGGGAGCGGCCGGACCTGAACGGCAAGCCGACCGGGCGGACGGAGGTCCTGATGGAT
>DATFXE010000276.1:0-12561 GCA_035258585.1 Roseiflexaceae bacterium
GCTTTTTATCATCGAGGCCATGAAGATGGAGAATGAGATCACCGCCCCACATGCCGGTACGCTGGCCGAAGTGCGGGTTCAGCTTGGGGAAGTCATCGAGGCTGGAACGGTGCTTGCGACATACAAGACGTGATGCGTATACATAATACGTCGTGCATCGAGATGTAATGAACCACAAGGACAAGGACAATGACAAATCCACCATATACTATGCGTATCCAAGGCGTCTTATCGCCAGTAGTGACACCGTTCGACCGAGAGCTGCGCCCGGACGGCGAGCGCTTGATCCGCCATTGTGCGTGGCTTCTGGAGCAGGGTGTCGGGCTAGCCGTGTTTGGCACGAACTCCGAGGCGAACTCAATGTCCGTCGCGGAGAAGATCGCGTTGCTGGACCAGCTCGTTGCCGGGGGAGTGCCGCCAGCGCGTATGATGCCCGGAACTGGATGCTGCGCCTTCCCTGACACCGTCGAGCTTACACGCCACGCCGCTCGGCTGGGGTGTGCGGGTGTTCTGATGCTGCCACCGTTCTACTACAAGGGTGTATCGGATGAAGGGCTGTTTCGCAGCTATGCCGAGGTGATCGAGCGGGTAGGCGATCGCCGGCTGCGGATCTATCTGTATCACATTCCGCCTGTGGCGCAGGTGCCGATCAGCCTGCCGCTGATTGAGCGACTCCTGAAGGCATATCCCAGCACAATCGCGGGCATCAAGGATAGCTCAGGCGACTGGACGAATACGAACGCGATGCTTGAACAGTTTCAGTCGCACGAGTTCGACGTGTTCGCCGGCAGCGAAGCCTTTCTGTTGCGGACGCTGCGCGGCGGCGGCGCTGGCTGCATCACGGCGGCCGCCAATGTCAATCCGGGACCGATCGCGCGGCTGGCGCGTACCTGGCAGGAGCCCGACGCAGATGATCAGCAGGCGGCGCTCAACAGCGTGCGCGCGGCCTTCCAGCAGTTCCCCATGATACCGGCGCTCAAAGCGGCGATCGCACATTACTCGGATGATCCCGACTGGGGCATCGTGCGGCCGCCGCTGGTGGAGCTCGATCAGGCACAGCGCGCGAACTTGGCGCAAGCGCTGGATTCACTCCAGTTTGCAATGCCGGGCTTGCTCTAATAAGCGTGCTATAATAGCACCGCTACCAAACCCAATACTCTATTTCGTGTATTGACAATTCATCCGATTTCGTGTATATTTCTGATGTCGTTCCTACTGATCTCTGCACAAGTAACTAATGTCTTGATTGGGGAGGTCTGGAGGGGCCGAAGGCCCCTCCAGACCTCCCCAATGGTGGGGGTGCGGGGGGCGGCGGAGCCGCCCCCGCACCCCCACCAAAAGATAAGCAACCAATGCAGAGATCAGTAACATCAGAAAGAGGTCATCCAATGACAACCATCGACCAGCCGCTCTTGGATGCAATTCGTCTTGTCGTCGGCGAAGCGGTTGCCCCTTTGGACCAAAAGATCGGCGGCCTAACTGAGCGCGTCGATGGCCTGACCGAGCAGGTTGGCGGTTTGACCGAGCGCGTCGATGGCCTGACCGAGCAGGTTGGCGGTTTGACCGAGCAGGTTGGTGGCCTGACCGGGCAGGTTGGCGGCCTTACCACCCGGATGGATCGGGTCGAGAAGGAACAGCAGATCCAGCGAGGCTTGCTGCACAGCATCGAGGAGAGCATCGACGAGCGGTTCACCCGCCTCGATCTAAGGCTTACCAACCTAGAGGCCGTAAGCCTGCGTCTGGAAAACGAGAGCGGCACGATCGAGACCCGCACCGGGCAGATCTACAGCGACGTACTCGATCTATTGGAGCTACAGGAGAAGGTCAACCAAGGGTTCCACGCATTCAAGAGCGATTTGCAGCAAGCGTTTCAAGATATCGGCGCCGTTCAGGAAGCCCAGGCCGGGCAACGGCGCCAGATGAAGCAGCTGCGCGAGCGCGTCGATCAGCTCGAGCGCCGTCTGTCGAAGCTCGAAAGTGCTGGCGGATCGCGTGAGTGACACCAACAGCGACATACATTCCGTAATCGCCAGCGCGGTCGCGCCACTGATGGAGCGGATCGATCGAGCCTTTAGTGACACATAATGCCCAGGTGGCATTGATCACCGGCGCCTCGCGCGGCATCGGCGAGGCCACCGCGCGCGAACTGGCGCGGCGAGGCTACGCGCTGGCGCTGGCGGCGCGCTCGGCCGGCCCACTCGAGGCGCTGGCGGCCGAGCTTTCCAGGGCTGGCGCTCAGGCGCTACCCATTCCCACCGATCTGCGCGATATGGAAGCCATCCGGCGGCTGGCGCGGCTGGCGCTGGGGCAGTTTGGGCGCGTCGACGCGCTGATCCACAACGCCGGCATCGGCGGACACAGCGCAGTCGCGCGGCTTGGGGAAGGTGCTGCCGCGGCGACCATCGACACCAACCTGCTTGGGCCGATTGAGTTGACCCGCCTGCTGTTGCCGCACATGCTGGAGCGCCGCTGTGGCCGGATTGTCTTCGTTGCCTCGGTCGCCGGCCATATCGGCTTGCCGCTCTCCACCACCTACAGCGCATCGAAGTTCGGGCTGCGCGGCTTCGCGCACGGGCTGCGGCGCGAGGTGGCGCAGCGCGGCGTCGGCGTCACAATCATCTCGCCCGGTTTCATCAAGACCGAGATGACACGCTGGATGGGCAATCTGCCACTGCCCGGCCCCGAGATCGTCGCTCGCGCGATCGCGGACGCGCTCGATCGACCGCGCCGCGAAGTATTCGTGCCGGGCTACTATCGGCTCGCGGTCTGGTTGGAGCATGTACTGCCCGGTGTCGCCGATCTGGCGCTGCGGCGGCGAATGCGTTGACAACCCATCCCGTTGACACTGCCCCAAAAGCGCGGTATAGTACGGACCGTCGAAAAAGCAGGAGCGTCATACATAGCTAATTGTCAGCTCGTTGTCCACTGTGCGCGTGATTGACAATTGGCGACTGATAACTGTCAATGGACGAACTCGAATTGTCTGCGGCGGAGCTGCCGGAGGCCGTGCGCGCATGGCTTGAGGAACAGCCCGCCGTCGTTGTTTCTATCGAGCGTGTGGACGCAGGCCGTGTGGTGATTCGTCCGCTGCCCGATGTCGCGCCGGAGCTGCTGGTACGCGCGCGCGTGACGATGGCACAGTACCACGAAGCGCTGATGAACCTTACTTGAACATTGCAGATTGCAAATTGTAGATTGCAGATTACCGTTTCAATCTACAATCTGCAATCTGCAATCTGCAATGTGCAATTCGAATGCGCTATCTCTCTCCCGCCGATCTGATCGCCATCCACGAGCTGCTGTTGAGCGAGTTTGGTGGTATGCGCGGGATCACCGAGGCAGGTTTTGGCCGTCTCGAGGCAGCCGCAGCCACGCCGCGGGCCAGCATGTTTGGCGAAGATATATATAGCGGCCGCGCCGAGAAGGCGGCCGCGCTCTGTCTGGCGATCGTACGAGCGCACCCATTCACGGACGGCAACAAGCGGGTCGCGCTCGTAGCGCTCGATATGGCTCTGGCACTCAACGGCGCGCGATTAGTGGCCACGAACGCTGAAGCCTACACCGCGATCATGGCGCTGGCGCGTGGCGAAATGCGGCGCGAGGAACTGGCTGCGTGGGTCGAACAACACAGTTCTGAGTTTTAAGTTTTGAGATTTGAGTTCGAGCATATAGCAACTCAAAACTCAAAGCTAAGAACTCAAAACTCTGATGATTTATTTGACGTTGGAAGACATTCTTGAGATCCGCGAACAGCTCGGTGCGGCAGCCAATGATCGCTTTGAGATCATGTCGGCAAACGGCCTGCTCTCGGCCCTGGCGGCGCCGCGGCGGTCGGCCTTTGGCGCGGAGGCGTTCCCGACGATGGCTGAAAAGGCTGGTGCCCTGGTCTTCTCGCTGATCCAGAATCACCCATTCTGGGATGGCAACAAGCGTATCGCTACGGCGGCGCTGCTCCAGTTCGTGGAGCGCAATGGCGCTCACCTGAGCGCGGATCCGCAGCAACTCAAAGCGTTTGCGACCTCTATCGCCAGGGGCGAGCTGCGCGATGGCCAGCTGATACAATGGATCAACGATTATATCGAGGTTCAAACGTAGTCATGTTAGAACGTTGGAACGTTCTAACCTTCCAACCTCTCAACCTTCTAACCTAACTACGCACGACGCTAAAGATGAAGGAGCTAGCAATGTCCAAGAAGTGGGTCTACCTATTTAGCGAAGGCAATGCCAGCATGCGTGATCTGCTGGGCGGCAAGGGCGCCGGCGTCGCCGAGATGACCCGCACCGGTGTGCCTGTCCCGCCTGGCTTTACGATCACCACCGAGGCGTGTAACAGCTACTACGAAAACGGCAAGCAGTTCCCCGCCGGCATGTGGGAGCAGGTCCAGGAGGCGCTCAAGGATGTCGAGCACAAGACCGGCAAGAAGTTCGGCGACGCGTCGAACCCGCTGCTGGTCTCGGTGCGCTCCGGCGCCAAGTTCTCGATGCCGGGCATGATGGACACGGTGCTGAATCTGGGCCTGAACAAGCAGACGCTGGAAGGCCTGGCCAAGCTCACCAACAATCCGCGCTTCGCCGCCGACGCCTACCGCCGCTTCGTGCAGTTGTTCGGCAAAATCGTGCTGGGCGTGGACGGCGAGAAGCTTGAGCATGTAATGAACGAGGCCAAGGGAGAGGGCCGCCAGGATACCGACCTCTCGGCAGAGGAGCTGGGCACGATCACCGAGAAGTTCAAGCAGATCATCAAGCAGGATGCTGGCGTCGATTTCCCTGAAGATCCTTACGAGCAGCTGCGCATGGCGATCGGCGCGGTATTCAGCTCGTGGATGGGCCGCCGCGCGATCGACTACCGCCGCCTGAACAAGATCCCCGACAACCTCGGCACCGGCGTGAATGTCCAGGCGATGGTCTTCGGCAACATGGGCAACGATAGCGCTACTGGTGTCTCGTTCACCCGCAACCCTTCGACAGGCGACGAGCATATCTACGGCGAGTACCTGGTCAACGCTCAGGGCGAGGACGTGGTGGCCGGCGTGCGCACGCCACGCCCGATCTCTGAGCTGGCGCAGGAGATGCCCGCGGTTTACAGCCAGTTCGCCACGATCGCCAAGCAGCTTGAGGCACACTACAAAGATGTGCAGGATGTGGAGTTCACGATCGAGCGCGGCAAACTGTGGATGCTCCAGACCCGCACCGGCAAGCGCACCGGCGCCGCCGCGGTCAAGATCGCGGTCGACCTGGTCAAAGAAGGCGTGATCGACGAGAAGACCGCGGTGGAGCGGGTCGAGCCGGCCGCGCTTGACCAGTTGCTGCACCCCACGATCAACGAGGCCGCCAAGGCCGACGCGCGCAAGGCCGGCAGCTACCTGACCACCGGCCTGCCCGCGTCGCCCGGCGCCGCCTCGGGCGCGGTGGTGTTCGATCCCGACGAGGCCGAGATTCTGGCCAAGGATGGCAAGAAGGTCATTTTGGTGCGCACCGAGACCGCGCCGGAGGACTTCCACGGCATGGTCGCAGCCCAGGCCATCCTGACGGCGCGCGGCGGCATGACCTCGCACGCCGCGGTGGTGGCGCGCGGTATGGGCAAGCCCTGCGTGGCCGGCGCGGGCGAGCTGCGGATCGACTATAGGGCCCAGCAGCTGACCGTCAACGGCAAGACCGTCAAGCACGGCGAGGCGATCTCGCTCGACGGCAGCACCGGCGAGGTCTTCGCCGGCCAGCTGCCGACTTCCGAGCCCACGCTGACCGGCGATTTCGCCACCTTTATGGGCTGGGCCGACAAGTACCGCAAGCTGGGCGTGCGCACCAACGCCGACACCCCGCACGACGCGCAGGTCGCGCGCGAGTTCGGCGCCGAGGGCATCGGCCTGTGCCGCACCGAGCACATGTTCTTCGAGGGCGACCGGATCGACGCGGTGCGTGAGATGATCGTGGCCGATACGCTCGAGGAGCGTCGCGCAGCGCTGGCCAAGATCGAGCCGCTCCAGCAGAGCGACTTTGAGGGCATCTTCGAGGCGATGGACGGCTTCCCCGTGACCATTCGCACGCTCGACCCGCCGCTGCACGAGTTCCTACCGCACGGCGCGGCGGAGATCCGCGATCTCGCCAGCAAGATGTCGATCTCGTACGAGCGCCTGCACCTGAAGGTCGAGAGCCTGCGCGAGGCCAACCCGATGCTCGGTTTCCGCGGCTGCCGGCTCGGCATCATCTACCCTGAGATCACCGAGATGCAGGCGCGCGCGATCTTCAAAGCAGCGGCGGCCGTGCAGAAGCGCGGCGTCAAGGTTCACCCCGAGGTGATGATCCCGCTGGTCGGCGATCTGAACGAGCTAAGGGCTCAGGCCGAGCTGGTCAAAAGCGTAGCCCAGCAGGTCATGGGCGAAACCGGCCAGCAGATCGATTATATGGTTGGCACTATGATCGAGCTGCCGCGCGCCGCGCTCACCGCCGACAAGATCGCTCAGGAGGCCGAGTTCTTCTCGTTCGGCACCAACGACCTGACGCAGACGACCTTCGGCATGAGCCGCGACGACGCCGGGCGCTTCCTGCCGCTGTATGTGGAACGGAAGATACTCAAAGACGATCCGTTCCAGGTGCTCGACCAGGAGGGCGTCGGCCAGCTGGTGCAACTCGGCACCGAGCGCGGCCGCTCGACCCGCGCAGACCTGAAGGTCGGCATCTGCGGCGAGCACGGTGGCGAGCCGAGCAGCGTGGCGTTCTGCCACAAAGTCGGCCTGAACTATGTCTCGTGCAGCCCGTACCGCGTGCCGATCGCACGGCTGGCGGCGGCGCAGGCCGCGCTGGGCGACCAGGCGCGCGATAAGTAGGCGAAACAATTACTGATCCGTCCATTGATCGGGCATCTTTTGGTGGGGGTGTGGGGGCGACGCCGGGTACCCTCTGGGTGTGGGCACCCGGCCACCCTCGAACCCCCACCGCTGGGGAGGTCTGGAGGGGGCCGAAGGCCCCCTCCAGACCTCCCCAGGGAATGATATTCTGTATTAATGCACGTATCAGTAGCTCCGGTCATTCGTCTTATACGTAGGACGCAGCGCTGCGTCCTATGTATTTTTTCCGCTATGAGCGCGTATTTCTTCATTTCCGGGCGTGCGCCTCCTCGCCGCCGCATGGTGGATGTGATCGTGCTGCTTGTTTTACTCGGCACTGCGCTCGTGCCGGCCATGCTGCTGTACGAAAAACCGCGCGATACCACGATCACGATGGATGCCCCAGCGGTGCTGCTCCCGCGCGACGGACTGTATCGTTACGAACGCTTGCCGAGCGGAAGCTCACGTATATACAGCTGGACCGACGGCAGCAGCACGCTCAAGCTGCCCAATCCCGGCGGCGAAACCATTGTCCGGATCGAGCTGCTTGGCCCAACCACGCGGGCGACTCCAGTTCAGATGCGCTTCGGCCGGGTGCCATTCAGTCTTCTTGCCCCTCCGGAGCCGCGGGTCTACTCGATCGCGCTGCCGGCCATGCCGCGGGAACGGATCACGCTGACGATCGACTCGCCACAGGTGAATATTCACCGGCGTAAGCTCGGGATCGGGATCAGTACTATTGAGATCGCCGGCGGTGGAAAGGCGCCAGCGCAGGTGTTGTTCGCACTGGCGCTGGCCACGATCGGTTTCTACGTGCTGCTCCGCCAAGCCGGTCTGCCACGGCTTGGGGCGGCCGGCACGATTCTGACCTTTCAGGCGCTCACAATGCTCTGGCTGGCCGCCGGCGGCTGGAGCTATGCCCGGCTCGGCACGGTGCTGCCGCTCGCCGGCAGCGCTGCGCTGGCCACGGCGGCATTGGATCGCTGGCGCCCGGCGATACACCCCAGCGTGAGCAGGCGGGCGCTGCCGACACGCCACGACGTGATCGTGATCGCGACGCTGCTGCTGGTCGCGCTAGGGGTGCGGCTGCTCTACCTCGCCGCCCCCGACCCGGTCGGCGATCTGGAGCTATCGGCGCGACGTATGGGCCTGCTCTACGCCAATGGGCTGGCAGGAGCTTATGCCGGCGATGGTGACTATCTCCCACTGCGACTGTATTGGCTTTGGGGCCTGAGCAAGCCGGTACCGCTGCTGGGCGGCAGCTTTGCCGCGCCGCTGCCGCCGGTCACGCTGCTGCTGATCAAACTGCCGGGCCTGCTGGCCGACCTGGCGACGGTCGCCGCGATCTACTGGTGGAGCCGGCGCTGGCAACCGATCCGTGTCGCCGCGATCATTACCACGCTCTATGCGCTCGCGCCGCCAGTCTGGATCAATGTCGCCTGGTGGGGTCAGGTCGACGCGATGCTGATGCTGGCGCTGCTGGGCGCCGTGATCCTGCTCGACCGTGTCGAGGGCCGCTGGAGCTGGCTATGTTGGGGGATCGCGGTGCTGATCAAGACCCAGGCGGTAGTGCTTGCGCCGCTGCTATTCATAAGCACGCTGCGGCTGCACGGAGCGCGAGGACTTGTGCGCTCGTGCGCTCTGGCGCTTGGCCTGCTGGCGCTGCTGTGGGCGCCGCTGGTTCTGGCGGGGCAGTTGCCGGGCCTGCTGCAATCCTATGATGGCTCGGTTGGACGCTTCCCACGCACCACGGTTGCGGCCTATAACCTGTGGTTCTTAGTGCTCGGCGGCGGCAGCGCGCGTGACACCGAACTCGTGTTTGGGGCGATCTCGTATCGCATAGCTGGGTTGGTACTGTTTGGCATCGTGGCGGCGATCGTGTGCCTGGCGCTACTGCGCCGATCGGATGCGCCGGCGCGCATCGAAAGCGCGGTGGTGCTTGCCCTGGCTTTCTTTACGCTGCCGACCCAGATTCACGAGCGCTACCTGTTCCTGGCACTGGCCTTCCTGGCACTACGGATCGCCAGCGCGCCATGGCTAGCGCTGCCCTATCTCATCCTCGTTCTGACAGCCACCCTTAATATCCTCGGAACGCTCAAAGGCTTCGCGCCAGCCGTCTACAACTATATGTCCAGCTCCGAGCTGCCGCTGCTGCTGGCGCTAATCAACCTGGCGATGTTGGGGTTGATGCTGGGGCACCTGCTCATGCTCGCGCGTGCAGAAAACAGAGCCGTAGTGCAGCCTATGGCACCTCCGTTTCGCCTTTCGACGACAGACGATAGACGATAGACAGCGGGAGTATCGTCCGTCGTGTATTGAGCTGTCGATCGACGCTCGCACAATGAAGCAGCATAATTCGGCATCACAGAGCGGCAGGCGCCAACTCTTTTCCCCAGCTGTCCCGCTCCCACTCCACATGGGCCCGTGCGTACACATCGGCGGTCATGCTCGCGATCTTGGTCCAGTTGTACTCGTCGCGAGCGACGCGGTAGGCGTTCTCAGCCCGAGCGCGCGACCAGTCGGGGTGCTGGAGCGTGTGCAGAATCCCCCAGGCCAGCGAGCCGGGGTCGTCGGGATGCACCGTCAGGCCGGTCTCATGCAGCGCCACCACCTCGGCAAGACCGCCTGTCGCCGCGACGACCACCGGACAGCGCGCGGCCATCGCCTCGAGCGCGACAATCCCGAATGGTTCGTAGAGCGAGGGGAAGGTGGCGACGTCGGCGGTGTGGTAGAGCTTATCGCGCTCGTCGTCGGCGATGAAACCGGCAAACATGACTTCGGGGGCGATGCCGAGCGCCCAGGCGCGACTTTTGAGCGTATCCATGTAGGCGCCCACGCCGGCGATCACCAGCCGCGCACGCGGAAAAGCCGCCAGCACCTGCGGCCAGGCGTCCAGCAGCACATGCAGGCCCTTCTCGTATACCAGGCGGCCGACATAGTACACCAGCGGCTGGTCATCTTCCACGAAGCGGCGCCGAAATGCCAGGCGCTGCTCATCGGTCGCAAAAGGATCGGGGTGGATGTAGACGCCATTGGGCACGACGTCGATCTTGTCGAGCGGCGTATGAAAATAGCCGTTGATCTGGCCGGCCATAAAATGCGAACAGGCGATCACCCGCCATGCCTCATAGGTCAACCACCACTCGATGCTATTGACCTGCTCGGCGTGGCCGCCACCGACGTAGCCCTGCTGGCGGCCGCGCTCGGTGGCGTGGATGGTCGCAACGAGCGGGCGACGCCAGGTGTGTTTGAGGCCGATGCCGGAGTGGGCCGCCAGCCAATCGTGCGCGTGGATCACGTCGAAGTCGCCGATCTCGTTCGCCAGCTTGCGCGCGGCGCTCTCCAAGAGCGTGTTGGTCTGTTGCGCAAAGGCCACAAAGCCATATGACTCCATCCGTGGCGGCTCGATGCGGTAGACGTGAATACCCTGATCGGTGGTCTCGCGTGCCGGCCCGCCGCGCAGCAGCGGTGTGAGCACATGAACCTCGACACCCTGCCGAGCCAGCGCCGGAGCGAGATCCATCACATGTTTGCCCATTCCGCCGACAACGTGGGGCGGAAACTCCCATGACAGCATCAGGACACGCATTCCTGCTCCCCTCCAGCAGCATTCTGAATTGCCCATAACGGCAGATTATAGCATTGCCTTCTGTACGCGACAAACGCTATCATTCACAGGACTTACGCGGTGGAGGGGTTTGGGAGGCGAGCCTCCCCAAGATCTTCTGTATTTCTCGCTGACTGCGGCGGCCGGGTACCCTCTGGGTGTCGCCGCACTCAGCGAGAAAACAAGATTCTTGGAGGGATGCGGTCCCTCCAAACCTCCCTGCAAACGCCGACTGCGTAAGTCGTGTCATTCAGGAAAGATTGACACGACCTCCCGGGCGTGGTATTGTCGCCGACGACATTCCACAATCTGATAAGCAAACAGGCCAATCATGCACAACAGACTCAACCTGACCCACGCGCTGGTGCTGCTCGGCGGCATCCTGCTGGTGGCCTCGGCCTCGATTATGATCCGGCAGGCACAATATCTGGGTGTGCCATCGCCGGTGATCGCGGCCGGGCGGCTCGGCCTGACGGCGCTGATCGTCACACCGCTCGCGCTTGTGCGCGGCTGGCCCGAGATCCGCGGCCTGCGACGCCGTGACCTGCTGCTGGGGATCGGATCCGGCGCGTTCCTGGCACTCCACTTCAGCGCCTGGATCCGCTCGCTTGAGTATACCTCAGTCGCTTCGTCGTCGGCGCTGGTAGCGACCAACCCACTGTGGATCGCGCTGGCGTCGGCGCTGGTGTTTCGCGAGCGGCTGGCGGCGCTGACATGGCTGGGCGTGCTGATCACCGTCGGCGGCAGCGTGCTGATCGCCATTAGTGATAGCAGCGGAAACAGCGGCAGCAACGCGCTGCTCGGCGATGGGCTGGCGCTGGCCGGCGCGCTGGCGGGCTCGGGCTATTTCCTGGTCGGCGCCGCGCTCCAGCGCCGACTGTCCACGCTTACATATATCTGGCTGGTCTACAGCAGCGCTGCGGTTATCCTGGTGCTCGTGGCGCTCGGCGCCGGCGCCTGGCGCGTGGGCATGTCCACGCCGGGCTACCCGCCGGCCGCCTATCTGCTGCTGCTGGGGCTGGCGATCGGGCCGCAGCTGCTGGGGCATACCGCGTTCAACTGGTCGCTGCGCCACCTCTCTGCCACCTTCGTCGCCGTCGCGACATTGGGCGAGCCGATCGGCGCGGCGCTGCTGGCGCTGGCGCTGTTTGGGCAGACATTTCAGCCGATCCAGCTGCTGGGCTTTGTGGTGCTGCTGTCCGGTATCACTGTGGCGGCACGCGGCGAGCGCGGGATGGCAGAGGCGGCCATGGTTGCGGGCGAGTTACCGGCAACAAGGTGACAAAATGCTGATCGTTTGCTCGGTCGTGCTCGCGCTGCTCAGTTTGCGGCGCGGGCGCAAGGATATCGCCGCGCTTGTGGCGACAACCGGCCTGCTGATTGCGCTTGGCATCATCAGCGCGATCGGCCAGGGCACGACGTTTTACGTCGATCTGCCGGAGTGGCGGGGTTGAACGCTCGAACGTTCCAACGTTTCAACGTTCCAACGGGCGAAGTCACTTTCCAATACAAAAGGTGCTGAAAATCGTCGCCAGCAAATCTTCGCCGAGCGACTCGCCGGTGATCTCGCCGATCGCGGTGAGCGCCGCGGTCAAGTCGACTGCCAGCAGATCGACCGGCAGACCGCGCGCGTGGCCCGCCAGCGCGTCGCGCACATGGCCGGCGGCACGGGCCAGCGCGTCGCGATGGCGCGGGTTGCTGACCAAGCGCTCGCCTGTGGGCGCGGCGCCGCCAAGCAGGACTTCCGCCACTGCCTGCGCCAGCTGATCCAGCCCCGCCCCGGTGAGTGCCGAGACGGCGACGTGACGGGTGATGGGTGACAGATGATGGGTGACGCGCAGCGCAGCCAGCTCGTCACTCGTCACACGCCACTCGTCACCTGCCACCAGGTCGATTTTATTCCACGCTATGATCGTCGGCTTCCCAGAAAGCAATGCGGCGATCTCGGCGTCGGCAGCGTCCGGCGGGGCGGCGGCGTCGAGGACAAGCAGCGCCAGGTCGGCGGCGGACAGGGCGGCGCGGCTGCGCATAACCCCCAGTCGCTCGACAGGGTCGTCGGTCTCAGCGATACCGGCGGTATCGGTCAGCACCACCGGGATGCCGTGCAGGTTGGCGGTCTCTTCAAGCGTG
>DATFXE010000277.1:0-5398 GCA_035258585.1 Roseiflexaceae bacterium
AGGTTATCTGAGGTTGCCTCAGCGCGGCCAGCATGCTATCATAGCAGTGTAGGGCCAGCCGGAGTGGCGAAATGGCAGACGCTACGGTCTTAAAAACCGTTGGGGGCAACCCCGTACGGGTTCGAGTCCCGTCTCCGGCACCAGCAGCACAAAGCCATGAAACGCCTCTGGGCCGATCATATAGATCGGCCCAGAGGCGTTTCATGTAGCCAAGTTTGTAGCCAACGTTTCGGAAGATGATTCTGAGCGTGTCACAGAACGTAAATGGTGTAAAGAGTTTCAGTTATCTTTGGTGTAAAGCGTTTCTATTCATGTTTGCTTCTCATGCGGTCTATATGATATAATAAGGTCTAATGAAACGCTCCAGACGGTTCAGATTATAGTTAACAAACATCTGTGCTTCTTTGGGCGTCCACAGCCGTCCGGCCGTATCCGTGAGTGTCATCATGACCGAAGAAACTCTGCGCGAACTCATCGCCGGCGGTGAGACGGCGACGGTCGAGTTCAAGAGTAGCGCCACCCGCCCGATTGAGGTGGCAGTGCGGATGTGCGGAATGGCAAATAACGGCGCTGGTGGTATCATCACCTTCGGTATGATACCTCGGCTACCGGGCGGAGAAGAGTCAGCGGCGCCGGCGGCATAGCAGCCTCAGCCAACTCCTCCTCGGGCTCGATGCGGCAGCTCGTGACGCACAAGCCGGGGAAGAACGGCCGACAAACGCCGGCATGCTGATGTTTGGTTACGACCCGCAGTTGTATCTTCCCCAGAGCGAGGTGGTCTGCATCAAGTATGCTGATCCACTGGGTGTATGGCGCTATATCGACCGCAAAAACTATCACGGCACGCTCTCCGAACTGGTTGATCAGGCCAGCGGTTTCTTGCGTCAGTATATTCGCGCTGGTGCGACAATCCGCGGCTTCTATCGTGAAGATGAGCCCGAATACCCATACGAGGCGATCCGCGAAGCGGTGGTGAACGCAGTCGTCCACCGCGACTACAGCCGCAGTGGCGAGACGGTGCGGGTCTTTATGTTCCCGGATCGCGTGGAGGTGCGCAGCCCCGGCCGGTTGTTCCCCGGAATTACGCTGGGCGATCTGGTTGCCATGCGCGTCACCTCGAACCCGCGCAACTAGGTGCTGGCCAGCTTTCTGCGTGACATCCCTGGCTACATGGAGCGAGTCGGTTCAGGCGTCCGCTTCATGATCCAGGAGATGCGTGAGATGGGCCTGCCAGAGCCCGAGTTCAGCGAGCATTTCGACTTCATGGTCGTCTTCCGCAATGGGCTGGCGTCTGCCGACCAGGTGGTGGACCTGAATGAACGGCAGCAGATCGCACTACGTATCATTCGTGAAAAGGGCAACATCAGCACCGGCGAGTATAGCGCTGCCACAGGTGCGTCGGAGCGCACCGCACTGCGCGAACTGCGAGAGGCGGGAATATCGTGGCTATCAGTACCAAGGTGGTGTTGGGCAGGCCCAAGGCGATCACGACCCGTCTGGAAGCGCTGTCGACCAGTCGCATGGTCACTACCAGTGTTGTGGAACGGGAGAACCTGACCTTGCACCAACAGAGCCGCCGTCTGACCCGCAAAACGAGCGGATTTAGCAAGGAGTTGCCAGGGTTGGAAAAGCAGTTGTGGCCGGTCTTGGCCTACTACCATGTGGTGCTGCCGCAGGACAGCTTGCAACAGCGTCTGGAAGTGCCTGAACCAACGCGCCGAACTGGGTCGGTGCGCGGCTGGCGCCCAATCACGCCGGCGATGGCGGCCGGGATGACCGATCAGATCTGGACGAGACCGAATTGCTGTCGTAGCGCGTCGCGGCGGAATTTGTGGATCAGTTGCGTGCTATCGAACACTTGTTTCCACCCTTGGAACAACTTCATCAAGGTAATTGAGGGACACCACCTGAATGCGCGCCAGCCTCCATATAGACAAGGCCCGCGCCAATGCTACAATTTGCGAGATTGGAGTGGATCCGGGGCGCAGCCCTCACTCCCACAAAATTACTATAGAGCAAGAACCATCTGCGAAAACTTGTCTTTGCCCGCACACACGTCTAGATTGCCGTGATATACTTACGTAAGTGTCTGCTTCAGGCCCAGGAGCCGACTATGACCGACCTACGCCTGCCGCACGCGATCGCGGCGCTGCGGCCCCACCTGGCCGAGATCGTCGCCGGCGTCGAAGGGCGGCTGCCCTACGCGGCGGCGCTGCTCTCAGCAAAGCAGGGGTTGCGGATCAGCGTGAACGACCGCGAGGAGCAGGTAACTGAGCAATCTCCCAGCGCCGGCACGGTGATCAGCGCCTTCGACGGTGTGACGATGCACGAGGCAGCCCGGGGTGGCTTCGACCGCGCCGAGATCGAGCGAGCCGCGCGCGAGCTGCTGCGCGATGTGCACCCCACTGGCGGGCCCGCGATCGACCCTGGGCCTGAGCGCCACGGCGACTTCGTCACGCCCATGGCGATCGCCCCCGACTCGCTCTCGATCGAGGAGAAACTGGATCGCTGCCGCGCGCTGCACCGGCGCGTGCGCGCGATGGACGAGCGCATCGTCAACGCTCAGATCCACTACACCGAGATCGGCGAGATCGCGGTCTTCTCTAACCGCACGGCCGACTTGGCCCAACGCGTACAGCGCCTGCGCATGACGGTGATGGTGGCGGTGGCTGGCCCTGGCGGCGTGCGCTACGACTGGACCTCCAAAGACGCGACCGGCGGCTGGGAGGCGCTGGAGTATGCCGACGACGAGCTGCGGCGTGTGATCGACAACGCGATTGCTCTGCTGAGCGCCGAGCGGATCGAGCCAGGCGAGTATACGATCATCACCGCGCCGGGCGTCACCGGCACGATCTGCCACGAGTCGTTCGGCCACGGCGTCGAGACCGATATGTTCCTGAAGCAGCGCGCCCGCGCCGCCGGCTTCGTCGATCGGGTGGTCGGCTCGCCGCTGGTCGATATCTGGGATGACCCCAGCAGCCCTGGCGCGTACGGCGGCTACTTCTTCGACGACGAGGGCATGCTGGCGGCGCCGACCCGGATTGTGGAGCGTGGCGTCTTCCGTCGCGGCATCACCGACCTCTACTCGGCCCAGGCGCTCGGCATCCCGCGCTCGGCCAACGGCCGCCGGCAGGATTGGAGCCGCAAGGCCTACGCCCGCATGAGCGCCACCTTCTTCGCCGCCGGTGCCACGCCACTGGCCGACCTGTTCGCGCAGGTCGATCGCGGCGTCTACCTGACCAAGTGGTCTTCGGGCATGGAGGATCCGCAGGGCTGGGGCATCCAGGTCACATGCCGCTATGGCTTCGAGATCAAGAACGGCCGGCTGACTGGCCGAACCTTCGCGCCGGTGGGTATCAGCGGCTATGTGCCGGCGGTGCTCCAGAGCGTCAGCGCAGTCGGAGATGATTGGGCGCTCGACGGCGGCGGCTGCTTCAAGGGTCACAAGGAATGGCTCGCGGTCAGCTCCGGCGGGCCGCACCTGCTGCTGAAAGCGAGGCTCGGCTGATGCTTGAGCGGATCGTCGCGGCGCTGCAGGCGCGCGCCGACCTTGCGGGCTGGAGCGCGCGCGAGATTCGATCGCGCCAGGTCCAGCTGTACGCCGTGCCGAACGCGATCGAGGCCCGCCGCGCTGCCATGAGTGAGCGTTATGTCATTCAGATACTGCGGCAGACCGGCGGGTCGGATGGATCGGCCAGGTGTGGCGATGGCAGCGCCACACTGCTGCCCGGCGACGATATCGAGGCTGCCATCGACACCGCGGCGCTGACGGCCGGCCTGGTCCAGAACCAGCCATATGGCCTGCCCGAGCCAGGCGCCCTGCCCGACGTGCCGCTGGCTGACCCGCAGATACAATCGAATGCTGGCCAGGTGCTCGACCAGCTGCACATGCGGCTGCGCGCGGCCGTGCTGGCGCAGCCGCATGTGCAGCTGACGGCGGCCGAGCTGTATGCCGAAGAGCAGACCATCCATTTTCGCAACAGCCGAGGGCTCGAGGCAACCCAGATCGGCACGGCGATCGACCTAGAGTGGGTGCTGCTATGCCGCGACGGCGCGCGCGAGGCCGAGTCGTTCGTGGAGCTGAGGCGGCGGCGACTAGAGGATATCGACGTCGAGGCCGAGGTGGCTTCGCGCGCGCGCCACGCCGCCGATCTGCTGCGCGCAGGAGCGCCACCCGATTACCTCGGTGCGGTGGTGCTGCGCGGCGCGACGCTAGCGACCTTTCTGAACGGCGGTGTGATCCAGACTCTGGCCTCGGCTGCGACCAAGTTCGCCAAGCTCTCGCGCTGGGAGGTCGGCGAGCCGGTGTTTCACGGCCAAGCAGACGGCGACCCGCTGACAGTATTCGCCAATCGCCGGCTGCCGTTCGGCAATCACGCCGGCCGCTTCGACAACGAGGGCCAGCCCGCCCAGCGTGTCGAGCTGATCCGCTACAGCCAGCTGGCGGCGTTTACCGCCAACCAGCGCTACGCAGAGTACCTCGGCATCCCCGCCACTGGCGACTTCGGCGATATCGAGCTGCCGGCCGGGATCACGCCGGCTGTGACGCTGCTGGATGAGCCACACGTCGAGGTCGTCGACTTCTCATGGTTCACGCCCGATGAGATCACCGGCGACTTCTCTTCGGAGATCCGCCTGGGCTATCTGGTGGAAGGCGACCGGCGCACGCCGTTTAAGGGTGGCGCGCTGGTCGGCAACGTGCTCGACGCGCTGGCCAACGCGCGCTGGAGCGCCGAGACCGGCTTCTTTGGCGACTACCAGGGGCCGCACATAGCGCGCTTCGCCGGCTTGAGAGTGGCGGGAGGCGAGGTGTAGGCATGGCCATAGACCAAGGACCAAGGACCAAGGACCAACGAGGCCAGCTTTGGTCCTTCGTCGTTGGTCGTTCGTCAAACCAGCGGTTCACAACAGGATAGCTACACATGGAAATCGAAGCAAAATTTCGGGTCGACGACAAGCGGACCTTCGAGCAACTGCTCGAGCTGGACTCGATCGGCCCGTTTCAACTGGCCGCCGACCCCGACGTAGAAGAGCAGCGCAACGTCTACTTCGATACCGCCGACCGGCGGCTGCGCGCCGCCCAGTACGGGCTGCGCGTGCGCGACCTGGGCGGGCGGCGGATCGCCACGCTCAAAGGGGCGGCCCAGCCCCGCGATGGCATGTACGAGCGCGACGAGTGGGAGGTCGAAATCGGCGACGACGATCGGCCCAGCGCCTGGCCGCCAAGCGAGGCGCGCGACCGCGCCCTGGCGCTACTGGGCGACGCCGAGCTGCTGCCGATCCTGGAGATCCGCACGCGCCGCCGGCATATCTTCGCCGCGCGCGGCGACGCCCGCGTGGCCGAGTTGAGCCTGGACGAAGGCACCATCGACGCGGGCGGGCGGGCAGCCAGCTTCCG
>DATFXE010000278.1:0-6009 GCA_035258585.1 Roseiflexaceae bacterium
GAGGCGGCCACGAGACGGTGCGGCGCGTGCTGGTGACGTGGCGAACGGAGCGCGGTCGAGGTGGCCCGCCGCGCAAGCACCCAATAGCCACACCCAGCGTGCGGCGTTCACCACCACAGCGGGCGACACGTCCGTGGTCACCACGACAGGCGCGCTGGTTGTTACTGAAAGTCGAGGACGAGCTCAAGCCGGAACAGCAGGCATACATTCAGCAACTTGGACAGCTCTGCCCCGATGTGATGATCGCGCAGCGCCTGATCGTTGAGTTCATTCAGCTGGTGCGGAAGCGTGACGATACGGTGCTGGCTCCTTGGTTAGCTGCGGCCGAGACAAGTGGTTTGCCCGAACTGAGGGAGTTTGCCAAAGGTATCGTGCGCGATCGGGCAGCTGTAGAAGCAGCACTCCAGTATCGATGGTCGAATGGGATTACTGAAGGGCACGTGAATCGCCTGAAAATGATCAAGCGGACGGCATATGGACGAGCCAGTTTCGCCCTGCTGCGCCAGCGAGTCTTGGCTCAAGTGTGATCCGTATGACCGAAGCACGGGAGATGCGGAAGAGCCGATCTTTGGTGAGGCGACACTTTGCCCAAAGTAAGATTCTCCCGTGAGGCAATACGGGTCACAGAGGAAGTTGACAGCAATCACTCGATCATCATCAACCGGCGAAACTGGTTATTGACAAATAGGTCGGCCACGCATACAATTGTCGACAATCGACTGCCGACTTTCCTACTCGAGCACTATTTCCATCATTTATATCTGCTGGCGAGGGCACCCATGCCTGATGATGGGCTGAAGCTTCGACTACCCAGCCGCAGCCGCTTGGTCGATGATGTCTCCCGCAGTCTCGAGGAGGCGATTTTATCTGGCAAGATGCGTCCGGGTGATCGTCTGATCGAAACTTGGCTCGCCGACCATCTCAAGGTCAGCCGGACGACGGTGCGCGAGGCACTACTGATGCTGGAGCGCCAGGGCTATGTCGTCAGCGAGCCGCGCCGCGGCACATTCGTCACGCGGCTGGCGCGCGAGGATGCGCTGGATCTGTGCTACAACCGCGCGCTGCTCGAAAGCTTCGCGGTCGGCATCGGCTACCAGCGCATCGACGAGGGCATTCTTGGCCGCATGGCCGGCTGTGTTGATATGATGCGCCGCTGCCATCTGCCAGATGACGTGCCGCAGCTGATCCAGATTGACCTGGCGTTTCACCGGCCGCTCGTCGAGGCGTCCGGTTCACGGCGGTTGATCGAGCTATGGTCGAGCCTGAACGGCCAGATTGGTGCCCTGGTTCTGCGCAGCCTTGAGGAGCAGCACGCCCAGATCGAGGACGTAGCCGCCTTTCACGAGCGCCTGCTCGACGCGATCGCCTCCGGCAACGCAGACGTCGCCAAGCGCGGTGTGCTGGATCACTACGTCCGCATCGAAGATCGCCTGGCCGTACGCAACGATCTGACCCAACAGATCACCAGCACGCTGTCGGGGCCATACCAGGAGGACTTTCACCCACATAACGGAGCCAGTTAGATCGGCGGGGCACGGGTGGTGACTATATCTATCCACGCTCCCAACGAACAAAAGGAACCCTTCAATGTCATCGAGTAAGCTGAGAGTCGGCGTTTTAGGAGCAGGAGCATGGGCCCGGCACGCTCATATCCCTGGGTGGCTGCGGGACCCGCGCTGCGATCTAGTAGCGATCTGCGACGTTCGTGCCGAGTTGGCGCGCGATTTCGCGCAGCAGTTCAGCATCCCCGAATGGACCGACGATTGGCAGGCGCTAGTCGGGCGGACCGATATCGACGTGATTGATGTGGTGACGCCCTCGGCCACGCACTTCGAGCTGTCGATGATTGCACTCGAGTCTGGCAAGCATGTGCTGTGCGAGAAGCCGGTGGCCTACGACTTCCGCCAGACCCTTCAGGCTGCCGCGCTGGCCAAGCGGAAAGGGCTGAAGACAAAACTCGGCTTTACCTTCCGCTACAGCCCGGGCGTGCTCTACGCCAAGTCGCTGATCGACGAGGGTTTTGTTGGCCAGCCGTTTATCTTCAACGGCTTCGAGCAGAATTCACAATGGCTCAACCCTCAGACCCCGCTGCGCCAAGCCGACCACGAGGCCGACCAATCGACGATCCAGACCGCGTCGCTGGAAGGCTACGGCGCGCCAGTGATCGACATCGGCCACTGGTGGGTCGGGGCCGACTACACGCGCGTGGTCGGCACGATGCGCAACTTCATCCCTGAGCGAGTGGTGCGCGCGACTGCTAAGATGATGCGGATGAACATCGACGATGGCGATATCTTTATTGGCGAGTATGCCAACGGTGCGATCGGCTCGATCCAGACGAGCTTTGTGACGATCGGCAACTACCCCGGAATCGAGGCGCGGATCTACGGCGAGCGGGGCGCGATCATCTGCCGGCTCGTCGAGGAGTTCGGCGTGGCCGAGACCGTCAAGCTTGCCACTCCTGATGATGTGGAATTCAAGCAGGTTGAGGTGCCGCAGCAATTCTACCCCACGGGCGGGCATCCGCGTGAGTCGTGGCGTAGTCTGTTCTATGCCAACCTGATCAACGATTTCATCGACGAGATCCTGGCCGGCGGCGAGCGTAACCAGGCCAGTTTCGCCGATGGCGCTTGGGTCCAGGAGACGATCAATGCCGTCGAGCGATCCTTCCACGAGCGCCGCTGGGTCGAGCTGCCGTTGGAACGGTAGACGCGAGACAAGAGATGTGAGACGTGAGATCATCTTCTGTCTGGTGGCCGCTATCTCTGGATACGAGGAACCATGACAAACGCGCCCGCATTCACAGCCTGGCTCGACGACTTCTTCACATCATTTTACCAGCGCCGGCCAGTCAGCGCGACGTTCGTCGGCGTGCATGACTACGATGAGCGCCTGCCCGATTTTTCGCAGCAGGGACTCGGTGACATGCTTGCAGATGCCGAGTCGCTCCTGGCCCGGCTCCGCGCGCTGCCGGTCGAGCCGCTTTCGGAAGCCGCTGGGCTCGACCGGCGGTTGGCCGAGGGCTTTCTGGAGCTCCAGCGCTGGGAGATGGCCGATGGGCGCTTCAGCTGGCGCAATCCCAGCGCCTTGACCGGCGAGGCTGCCTTCGGCGTGATCAGCCTGCTGCGCCGGCCGTTCGCCCCGATTGGGCAGCGCCTGGAGGCCGCAATCGCGCGCATGGAGGCTATTCCTGGGCTGCTCGCGCAGGGACGTGCGACTCTGCGCGACGTACCGACAGCTTGGGCCGAGCGTGCGCTGGGCGAGTGTACCGGCATGCTAAGGCTGTTCGGCGACGGGATCGCGCGTTTGGCGCAGGAGCACCATGAGTACGCTGCACAGCTCGCGCTTGCTGGCGAGCACGCCACTGCGGCCGTGCGCGAGTTCGAGCGATTTCTCAAGGACGAACTTCGCCACGATCGGGACGAAGGCTACGCCTGCGGCGCGGAGGCGCTCGACCTGCTGCTGCGGCGTGGGCATTTCCTGCTGCAGAGCGCCGACGAGATCGAGCGCTACGCCGAGGAGCAGCTCAGCACCAGCCTGGCCTACCTGGCTGGTCGGGCGCCCGACTTCGGCGTGGTGGCCTGGCCAAAGGTGCTGGCCCAGCTGGCCGATGTCCATCCGAGCGTCGAGGGCTACTATGCGCGCTACGCCGAGCTATGGCAGGCCTGCCGCGCCCTGGCCGAAGAGCGCAGACTGCTGACCTGGCCGGAGTACCCGATCCGCTTTGTGCCGCGGCCGGCGTGGGCGCGCGCGGCGGCGCCGCACTTGTACTTCCTGTTCTACCACTCGCCAGCGCCGCTCGACCAGCTGCCCGAGGTCGAGTACCTGGTGACGCCGATCGAGCTGGACATGCCTGCTGACGAGCAGGAGCGGCTGCTGCGCGCCAACAACGAAAGTGTGATCAAGCTCAACCATGTGGTCCACCACGGCGCGCTCGGCCACCACGTCCAGAACTGGTACGCCTTCTGCGCCGAGTCGCGGATCGGCCGGGTGGCGGGGGTCGACTGTGCGTCGCGGATCGCCATGTTCTGCGCGGGAAGCATGACCGAAGGATGGGCCTGCTACGCGACGGAGCTCATGGACGAGGCTGGCTTGTTGACGCCGCTGGAGGCCTTTGCCGAGCGCCACACACGTCTGCGCATGGCCGCGCGCGCGCTGGTGGACGTGCGGCTGCACACGGGGAGAATCTCGCTCGACCAAGCCGCCGCGTTCTACCAGGAGCGAGTTGGCATGGCGCCGGCCGCCGCAAAGTCCGAAGCGGCCAAGAACAGCATGTTTCCTGGTACGGCGCTGATGTATCTCGTCGGCACGGATACGATCCGCCAACTGCGCGACGAGCTGTCGGCGCGCCCAGGTTTCAAGCTGCGCGCGTTCCACGACCGGCTGCTCTCATACGGCTCGGTGCCGGCTGCGCTGGTCGCCGAGCGCATGCGAGAAACCGTATTTTTTGAAGCCACGAAGGCACACGAAGACACACCAAAAGAACCGTAAATTGACCTGTATATGTTTTGTGTGTCTTGATGGATTATCTAGGCTTTCGAGATGCTGAGCGACCAGACGATGGCCTATGCTGAGGAACTCACCGCGGCGCTGCTAGGCGTGGACGCGCTATACCGGCGCGAGTCGGGCGACGCGGATGGGCTGGTGGTACTGAACATGTCCACCAGCCACCAGCCGGAGTCGTTCGCCTCCTAGCATAGACGCACGAGCGCGCTTCCGGGAGCTGGAACGGCGCGCTGGGTCGCTACCCGAACCCGACCGGCAGCTGTACTATGCGCAGGTCTGCCGCTCAACTCTCGCCTTCGTACGCTGGCGCGGTGGGGAATTGCCGTTCACCGAGCAGATCAGCGGCTTTCTCCATGTGCCGCCTGCGCCAGCTGGCGATGCCGAATTAGATAGCTTGCGCGCCGAGATGCGGGGGCTGCTAAGTGGGATGGGCTACTGCGGCGGCTTGCGCGCGCAGTGCGCTGCCTGGGAGGCACGCAACCGGGCCGCGCCCAATGAGGTGCCGGGCGTGCTGGCCGAATTGCTCGACCAGGCCTGGGATCGCACAGCCGCGCGGATCGCACTGCCGGCCCCGAAGTCCGACGGGATGCGTGTGAAGATGGTATCCGGGGTGCCATTCAATGCGCGCTGCGACTATCTGGCGCGCACTGTCGAACTGAACATCGAGCCAATCCTGACACGGCCGGCGCTCAGGCACCTGGTGGTCCACGAGTGCTACCCCGGCCATTACGCACAGTTCAAGCTGCGCGGGGCCTGGTAGGCCAGCGGCGTGGCGCCAGCCGACGGGCTGCTTTCGGTGGTCAACACGGCTAGCTCCTGCATATTCGAAGGCATTGCCGACAACGGGCTGCGCATGCTCGACTGGCTGGACAGCGAGGACAGCGCTTCGCAGCGCTGATGACCCGCTATCGTTCTGGGATCGGCACCGCAGCCGCCTGGCGGCTACACCAACTCAGCTGGCCGGCGCACCACGTAGGCGAATGGCTGCGCGAGCAGACACTGGTGGGCGGGGAGGGCTGGGTGGCGAATCAGATGCGCTTCATCGAGGCACCGCAGCGCTGCGCCCTGATCTGGTCGTACTGGCACGGCGAGGCGGCGGTCGCGCCGGCTTGGGGAAGCGTCGTGCCAGCTCGACGCACAGAGTTCGTGCATTTTCTGTATGGCCGGATGCACTCGCCGCAAAGCGTAGCGATGTTTGCACGAATTAAATGATGCGCATGGAGGGACGCTATGGCGGTATCTGCAGAAAGGAGGAGCGTATCGAGAATCAGCTTGACGAATGCTTCGCTCTCGGCCTGACAACAGATTCCTAAGAAAGGAGCGCTACGATGGCTCAGAACTCCGACGAGCGCGATCGCATCCAGCGGCTAGACCGGCGGCGGTTTCTGAAGATCATGAGCGCCGGGCTCGGCGCGGGTGTGCTGGCAGCCTGTGGCGGCGCCCCCGCAGCCCCGGCGAGTGGTGGGGCGACCTCGGGGCCAGCCTCTGGCGGGAACGCGACAG
>DATFXE010000279.1:0-6068 GCA_035258585.1 Roseiflexaceae bacterium
GAACCCCCACCCTGGGGAGGTGTGGAGGGGCCTTCGGCCCCTCCACACCTCCCCAGGGATGATTTAGATTTTCCAGATCCCTAAGACAAGGTTCTTGAGCGTATGACAAGTGCATCACAGGTCGCAGGTCACAGGTCGCAAGATGCTGCTGCCTGCGACATACGACATGCGACAAACTGTAAAACTGAATTGCTCAACATGAAATCTTGTCTAAGGTGATCGCATGCTTCGACGAATCGCGATTCTGAGCCTGCTGCTCGCTACAGTCGCCTGCGGAGCCGGCGGATGGCTGGCGATCCGTGGCCTGACCGGGGCATTCATCGCACCGGGTGCGGCCAGCGTTCGGGTCGCCGAGACTGGGCCCGGCGAACGCGAAATCACCTATGTTATGCCGAACCCCGACGATGGCTGGCAGACTGCCATCGCCAGACGGCTGAGCCTCAGCGGATGGAGGCTCGATTCCGACCGCTGGCAATGGGGCGGCACAGAGACGATCAACGTCCTGGCTACCTATGTCCGCACATCACGGTTCTGGTTCTTTACAGTTCAGGAGCGCGCGGAGCTGCTGGGCGATCGCAGCTCCGCGCTGATCCGGGTCAGATACTCGTTTACGACACAGCAGCAACAATAAGCTAGCTTGCATTTTCAGAACATTTGTGCTATACTCCCAATACGACGATAAAGGGCAGAAGCAGGCCTCGCGCCGTTTGGAAGGAAGCACGAGCATGTACCGCAAACAGATCGTCTACGACCGCAAGACACGCGACTATGCCATGTATCTGGATGGCGAGTTGGTCGGCTTCGCGCGCACGTACCAGGAGGCCGATGTCACGCTCGATCAACTGATCTTCGAGCTGATCAGCGGGCACTATTTCCGCCAGGCGGCCTAATCTCTCATCCCCGCGCCGTCGATCGGCTAGCGCAGCTTGTTTTGAAGCTCCACCTGCGTGATATGTCATCGGCATGATAAATAAATCAGCGTGGCGCTTTCGATTCACCGAAAAGGTGAAACGAAAGCACTACGCTGCTTCCCCAAACATCCTATCAACTGACCCGCTAGCGCAGCTCGCCGTGGATTTCGCGCGCGCTGCGGATGAACCAGCGCGACACGTTGCGGAAGCGGCCTTCACGGCCGACCAGCAGCTGAGCCTCAGCCGGCTCAACCGAACCACCCTCGGGCGAGGTTGCGCCGGGGAGCTTCTCGAAGTCCAGACCCTCCAGATCGCTGGTGGCGACATAGACGAACAGCGGCTGGTAGAGCATAATACTGGGCGCTAGCTCGACCCAGCGGCGCTGGAACGCCTCGTATGAAGGCGCGCGTGCGGCGATATCCTGATCGCGGCGGGCGTTGAACAGTAACTCGTCGATCTGCTCATCTCGCAGGCCCACGTAATTGTTGCCGCGCTCGGCCTGGCTAGAATGCCACTGTTCGTACACATCCGGGTCGGCGCCAAGCCGCTGCAGGCCATACAGCGCCAGCGTGAAGTCGTGCTCGGCCAGGCGGCGGCGCAGCGTATCGGCGTCGACCGTCTGAACCTCCACTCGCACGCCAAGCTGGCTCCACTGCCGCGCAATCTCATTCGCTGCGGCAAGTCGGTCGGCCTCACCGCTGGTGATTAACGGCAGCACGAGCGGCTGGCCATCACGCACGCGCACGCCGCCGCCACTGAGCAAATACCCGAGCGACGTCAGGGCATCAGCGGCGCGCTGCGGATCGGGCGGGTACCATGTGATCTTTGGCGAAGCCGCCCACCATCCGGGCAAGATCGGCGTGTCCAGACGACGAGCCTGGCCATCAAGGGCGCGCGCGATCAGCTCATCTTTATTCAGGCCTTCGGCCAACGCGCGACGCAGCCCTTCGTCGGCCAGTGGGCCGGAGCGCACGTTGAAGGCCAGTTGGACGGCGCTGTCCAGCGGCAGCACGTGGCGTGTGAAGCCGCGCGGGAGATTGAGCTGCGATAGATCGCTGGTGCCGAGAAACCCTATCCCCTGGATGTCTCCGCGGGTGAGCGCCGAGCGCGCAGCCTGCATATTGGGGAAAAAGCGCAGCTCGATGCTGTCTACAAATGGCCGCCCGCCAAAATAGCTTGGGTTGGCGTTCAGCAGCGCATGCGCGCCATCGATCTCGACCAGCCGATACGGGCCGGTGCCGATCGGCTTCAGGCTGAACGGCGCGCCGGACCACTGCTCCGGCTGAAACTGGCCCAGCAAGTGCGCCGGCAGAATCGGAAATGTCGCCAGGCTCAGAAACGGCGCAAAAGGGACGGCCAGCTTGCAGCGGATGCCACGCTCGCCGACCTTGTCAATCAGAATGTCGCGCCAGATTGCGCTGATGCTTGGATCGCCGGCGAAGCCACGATTTTGGACCGCGCGCAGAGTAAACAGCGCGTCGTCGACAGTCAACGGTGTGCCGTCGTGCCAAGTTACATCGCCGCGCAGCGTGAAGGTGTAGACCACCCCTGCGTCGTCGACCTCCCATGACTCGGCCAGCGCCGGCTCGGGCAGGCCATCGGAGCCGATCCGCATCAGGCCATCGAAGAGCAAGGCGCGGATATCGGCCGCCACCGGATCACGCGCCGGGTCGCTGACGAGTGGGTTAAGCTGCTGTGGGACGCCGGCCACGCCTTCGACATACGCGCCGCCGTTCAGCGGGCGCGGCACGGCCGCAGTCGTCACCGCCAGATAAGCCATCAAGCTCAGCACCAGAACCGAGCTGACAGCGGCGATCAGAATTTGCCAGCGGATGCGGCGTGCCACGAGCGATTAGAAGCGGCCGAGCAGACCGGCCAAGCCAACTGGGGCGGCGGTGGTGGAGCCAAAGATCGGCAGACTTGCGATCAGCGCCAGAATCAAGAAGACCACCGATAACACGATCGTCGCCTGGTACAGCGTTTTTTCCAGCCCGCGCTTGGTGCGATAGATCGAGCTTGTGTCGCGGCTCTGCAAGCCCGCGCTGCGCCCTTGCAGAATGACCAGGCCGATCAGGGTGAAGCTGATGATGATCAGCGCGATATAGAGCGCGATTTCCAAGGGGCCTCCTCATGGGCGATGATGTTCACGGCCGGCCATTATAGCATCGCTTGGCATGCCTCGCAAGACGCGTTGAACGTTCCAGCGTTCTAACGCGGATCGGGGCGGGGCGCGACGACGACCTGATTTTTGCCACTGCGCTTGGCCTGGTAGGCGGCGTCGTCGGCCATATCCAGCAGTGCGCGCCGGCTCGTGGCCCCGTGCAGCGGGTGCAGCGCCACGCCAAGGCTCGCCGAGAGCTTAACGTTGACCAGATTGTTGATCGTCAGATCGCGATCGAGTGCGGCCCGCAGTCGCTCGGCAATGCTGATAACTATCTTTAGGTCGGTGACGTCGCTGAGCAGCACGGCGAACTCCTCGCCGCCATACCGGAAGATGCCATCCTCTTCGCGCAGCGCCTCCCACAGCAGCTTGGTGACTGATTGGAGCACGAGATCGCCGGCCGAATGCCCAAAGCGGTCATTAATCTGCTTGAAATCGTCCAGATCTAACAAGATCAGCGCAAAGCCCTGACCAGCCGTCTGCCATACATTCCAGCACTCGTGCAGTGTGTTGTCGAACGCGCCACGGTTGTAGGCACCGGTCAGCGCATCGCGGATTGCGCGCTGGTACAGCCGCGCATTGGCGACCATCATCGAGATCGTGCCGGCGATCGTCGTCAGCAGGCGTAGATCTTCATCCAGAAAGTCAGGATCATCGCGCTGATTGACCAACATGAGCGCGCCCATCGTTCGCTCGGCGTTCTTAAGCGGGACGCAGATCACTTTTCCTTGCGCGACCCCGATCTCTTCTTTTGCGACAATCGGCGGATCGTCGTGCGGCTCATTGCGAATCAACCCGGCGCCATGCGTCACGACCCAGCCGGCGATCGTGCCCTCCAGCGGGAGCCGCAGTGTTGTTGTATCCGATGTGGAGCTGAGGCCACCTGTCATGACCAGATCGCCAGCGCGCTCGTCAAACAGGAAGATTCGGCTTGCAGCCGCGGCAAAAGTCGCTGCAGTCAGCGACAGCACTTCTTGCAGCAGCTGAGGCAAATCAAGTGTGCTACCAAGGCGCAGGCTGATCTCATACAGCAGGCGCGTCTCGGCCAGCCGGCGGATGCGCTGAATGGTGCGGACAAACGCCAGCTCCAGCACGGCAATACGCGGCGACTCGGTCGCGATCCGGTTGGCGCCGGCGAGCGCACAGATCGCGCCGATCAGCTTGTGATCATCGCGCAGCAAGATCGACACCACCTCACGATTTTCGAACAGCACCTGCGAGCGTTGCCGGGCGCTGGCCAGACGTGGGTCGGCCATCCACAGCGCCTCGACGAACAGCGGCGCGACATAGCGATCCTGGTCGTGTGCCGCAACGCTGCTCAAATGCTCAGCGCGCCCCTTTAGAATGCCAACCGCCGGGCCGTCCACGAGCTCAGCCACTGTAGCGACCGCAACTTCAAGCGCGGACTGCTCGCTCTCGGTCGCCAGCAGCGCGCTCAATCTGGTTTGCCACAGGCTGGGCGGATGCGCGATCATCGCCTCTCCAAGCAGGGTCGAAACTACGGCGCCCGGCACGACACGAAACGTAGCCGGCGAACAGAGCGATGGCCATTGCGCGCTCGTCATTGAGGAACGTCGTGGGCTGACAATGCGGGGCTTTGACGCGGGCGCCGCAAGAACCTCAGTGGCGGAGCGCTCGCGCAGTCGTGTGGGAGCCACCTTCGCGGTCTCTATTGTAACCGATACGGCGCTCCCTGAGCAAGCAGATGCATGTTTGCCAGACGGCGGTATAATACTGCTATCCGGCTTGGGAATCCATAAGCCGTTGGTACTGATTCTGCCGCTTTCGAGGGAACTATGCCACACACACAACAACAGCCCGCGTGCCGAGTTGATACAAGCGCAGTCGACATTGCGCGCGAGGCCGATCGCGCGGCACTCTATGGCGCGCTGCTGCTAGCGCAGCGGCCATCCGCGCGGCTTAAGCCGGCGATCGCCCAGGCGGCCTACGCGCTGCTGCCGGCGGTGCGCTCATTCCTGGCCGGCAACGACGACGCCGACGCTGCCTATGCCCTGGCCTACGCACGCGCCTGCGGCGGCGAGGCATTTTTGCTGGAAAAGCGCAATGCGAGGTAGGGCGCGGACAGACGCGGACGAACGCGGACAAGTAAATGTTAGCCGCGTTCGTCTGCGCTGCGCCCCGTTGGGGGTTCGTCCGTATCCCAATGCAGCTACAACTTAGCCAGTATTCTTCAGGCCCGCCGCGATTCCGCTGATACTCAGCAAGATAGCGTCCTCCAGCCCCTGATGATCGGGACCTTCCGGGTCGGCGCGCAGCCGCCGCAGCAGCTCGACCTGCACATAGCTCATTGGGTCGATGTAGGGGTTGCGGCGGGCGATCGACTTCTGTAGCACCGGGCTGCGATCGAGCAAGTTGTCGATCTGGGCGACCTGTGCGATCAGCCGACAGGTGCGTACATACTCATCCTTGATCGCACCGAATATCTCGCGCGCCACCTCCGGATCCGGCGTCAGCTCGGCATAACGCTCGGCCACATGCAAATCGGCCTTGCCCAGAATCATCTGCGCGCTGTCAATCATCGAGCGGAAGAAGGGCCAGTTGGTGTACATATCCTGGAGAAGGTGTAGATGGGTAGGGGAGTAGGGGGGTAGGGATGGCTCTCTCCCACTCTCCCCTACTCCCCTACTCCCGGTCCTCACTTCAGCGACGAACGTCTCCAGGGCATACCCAAGCCCATACCAGCCCGGCAAGGTATGGCGGCTCTGCATCCAGCTAAAGACCCATGGGATGGCGCGCAGATCCTCGATTCGGCCGCTGTTCTTACGGCTTGCCGGACGACTGCCGATCTTCAGCCGGCTGATCTCAGCAATCGGCGTCGCCGTGTGATAGTACGGCAAGAAGTTCGAGTTCTCATAGACCAGCGCGCGATAGTGGCGGCGTGAGATATCAGCCAGCCGCTCCAGCGCATGCTCCCACTCCGGCGGAGCATCCGTATGCGGAGCGAAGCCGGCCCGCAGCACCGCGTTGACCACTTG
>DATFXE010000280.1:0-2620 GCA_035258585.1 Roseiflexaceae bacterium
GGGTGTGGAGGGGCCGAAGGCCCCTCCACACCTCCCCAGGGATGATTTAGATTTTCCAGATCCCTTGCGCTCAGTCCCTTCAGGGCGCCACAAGTCGTTCACGCAACTGTTGCTCATAGAAGGCGCAGGCTTGTTCCAGCATTTGGATCATCGCCGGCGCCACGACATCGCGAAGTGTCGCAGCATCCAGCGGCGTATCCGGCTCGCATGCGCGCCGGGCGAGCAGCGCGACCGCATCAGCCTGGGCCTCAAGCGGCACGCGACCCGCGTCCAGGAGAAACTGCTCGACAAAGGCGGCGCCGGTCACTACTGCGCTGAACGCGTAGGCCTGCACCGCAAGGTCGGCGTCGCTGCGTACCAAGCCCAGGTTGCGCAGTAACGTGATGAGCTCCCGCGCCGTGGTCAGTTGCTGGTTCTGCTGGGCGACACTGCTCTGGGTCAGCTTGCCGAGCAACGCAACATCTCTAGTGAACAGGGCGCGCGAGCGGCCGGCTCTGAATAATCAGCGTTTGAGTGCGCAGGAAGCGATGCAGCAGCACCTCGGACGGATCAGCTCGCATACGAGCGATGAGTGTGTGCCAGATGGCCAGCAGCTCGCGTAACAGGACCGACTCGAACAGCGCCTGCTTGGTCTTCCAAAGAACGCTGAGTGCGTCAAGACGTGATCGCGTTCTGTATGTGCGCCAAGGAGCCGACCATGAACGATAAGTCGTGCTGAAAGATCACATCCTCCTTGGCCACCAGGTTGAAGATTTACTTTTCAGGTTCAGCCAAAAGACGGAGATCCCTCCTCTTGACGCACCAATGCCGGCGGTGTAGAATACCAGGTGGATGAATACTCATTCATTTTAGTGAATGTATATTCAGGACGAGCTCATGACCACCAAATCACCTGACCCGATCGAGGAGCTGTTGATCAGCGCGCGGCGCAACCAGATCCTTGATGCGGCGACCAGAGTCTTTGCCGAGAAAGGGGTCCACCGCGCCACAATCAAAGATATCGCCCGCGCCGCTGGCATCGCCGATGGCACGATCTACAACTATTTCGCGAACAAGGACGCCCTGCTGATCGGCATCCTCGACCGGGTCAATCAGAGCCAGCAGCGTGCGGAGCACTTCGCGCAGGCAGAGGATAGCGACGCCGCGACCTTCATTCGCAGCTACCTCGGCCAGCGGCTCGCGCGGCTGTCCGAGGCCGGCCTCGACGTCTTCCGCGTGCTGTTCTCGGAGCTGCTGGTCAACGGCGAGCTCTGCGAGACATACTACCGGCAGGTGGTTGAGCCAACATTTGCGATCGCCGACCCGCACCTCACCGCTTGGACGTCGCAGGGAGTGGTTCAGACTCGCGACCCACGCCTGGCTAATCGAGCGATTGCTGGGATGGTGCTGGGCGTGCTGTTGCTGCGTATCCTCGGCGACCCATATCTACAAGACCACTGGGATCAGGTGCCCGACGTCCTGGCCGACCTGTTGCTCCATGGCCTTCATATTCCGGAAGGAGACGACCGTGAGCCACACCAGCCGAGTGAACCTGGCGAGCCGCGAGTTTAAGGCCGACCCCTATCCGTTTTACGCCCGCCTGCGCGCTGAAGCGCCGGTGTTTCGCACCATGCTGCCCAACCGACAGCCGGCCTGGCTGATCACGCGCTACGACGACGCGCTTGCGATGCTCAAAGACGAGCGCCTGGTCAAGGATCGGCGCAATGCGCTCAGCCGCGAGCGGCCGGCTAAGTCGCCCTGGATGCCGGCTTTCATGCGCCCGCTGGCGCGAAACATGCTCGACCTCGACGCGCCGGACCATACGCGGCTGCGTGCCCTGGTGCACCAAGCCTTCACGCCGCGGCGGATCGAGCAGCTGCGGGCACGTATTCAGGTCCTCTGCGATCAGCTGCTGGATGCTGCCCAAGCCCAAGTCCATCTCGAGCTGATCCAGGCCTACGCCCTGCCCATCCCGCTGACGATCATCGCCGAGCTGCTCGGCGTGCCGGCTGTCGATCGGCCAGCCTTCCGCCGCTGGTCCGAGCATGTGGTCGCCATCTCGTCGGCCGCCGGTCTGCTGCGCGCGTTGCCGGGCATCTGGCGCATCGTGCGCTACCTGCGCGGGCTGTGCGCACGGCGCCGGGCCGATCCCCAGGATGACCTGCTCACGGCGCTGGTCGAAGCCGAGCAGGCGGGTGATCGCCTGAGCGAGGACGAGCTGCTCGCCTTGGTGTTCCTGCTGCTGCTGGCCGGCCACGAGACGACCGTCAACTTGATCGGCAATGCGGTGCTCACGCTGATGCAGCACCCCGGGCAGCGCGAGTTGCTGCAACAGAACCCGGCGCTGATCAAGCCCGCCGTCGAGGAGTTGGCGCGCTATGCCAGCCCGGTGATCGTGGCGACCGAGCGCTACGCCCGCGAGGATCTGACGATCGCAGGAGTCACGATCCCGCGTGGAGAGCTGGTGCTGGCGGTGATCGCGTCGGCGAACCGTGATGAGCGGAAGTTCGCCGACCCGGATCGTCTCGACCTGACACGTGAGCCGAACCATCATCTGGCCTTTGGGCAGGGCATCCACTACTGCCTGGGCGCGCCACTGGCGCGGATGGAGGTGCAGATCGCGCTCACGACCCTGCTGTGC
>DATFXE010000281.1:0-7799 GCA_035258585.1 Roseiflexaceae bacterium
ATAACAAATATGCCAAAAACATTGATTATAGGTGGCGGGCTGGCCGGCCTGGCCACCGCGGTCAAGCTGATCGATGCGGGGATCGCGGTCGAGCTGATCGAGAAGCGCGACGTCCTGGGCGGCAAGACTTCCTCCTGGCAGGATGCGGCGGGCGACCACATCGAGAGCGGGCTGCACTGCTACTTCCGCTGCTACAAGCAGCTGCTGCCGTTCTTCCGCCATGTCGGCGTGGATAGGCACATCCGCTGGAAAGAGCACACCTTCCTGATCGCGCGGCCCGGCGGTCGCCGTGCACGGCTGCACTTCCCCAGGCTGCCGGCGCCGCTAGGCGGTGTGATCGCCTTCACCAACAACGACCTGTTCACGCTGCGAGAGAAGCTCAGCAACCTGCTTGGGCTGGCCAGCACATGGATCGGTACGCTCGACTACATCAAGACCCTCGACAGCATGAGCTTCAGGGAGTGGCGCGAGCAGCACCTGATCGCCGAAGGAGTCGAGCGCAAGCTGTGGAATGCGATCTGCCTATCGCTAGGCTTTATCGGCGCGGAGGATATGAGCGCGCGGCCGATGGCGACGATCTTCCACTACTTCGCGACTGCGGCCGACGCCTCACAGTTTGGCACGCTGGATGGCGCGCCGAACGAGCGGATCTTCAAGCCGATCGCCGAATGGATCAGAGCGCGTGGCGGGTGTTTACGCACCGGTGTGAAGGCCGAGGAGGTGCTGCTCGATTGTGGCGGCGTGGCCGGCGTGCGCCTGTCCGATGGCAGCGTGGCGCGCGGCGAGGCCTACGTGCTGGCCGCGCCGGTCCACTCGACCCGCCAGCTGCTGCCCAAAAGCCTGCGTGGGGTAGACTATTTCGACAAGCTGTGGAAGCTGCGCTCGGTGCCGACGATAAACGTGCAGCTGTGGTTCGACCGCTACGTGACCAGGATCGACAACTACTGGTTCACCGCCGACGCATGCTTCTCGGTGTTCGGTGACCTGGCGCTGACCAGCCCGCTGCAGTACGATCGCCACGGCGGCTCGATGGTCGCGATGTGCGTCGCGCCGGCCGTGCCCTACTGGCAGCACAGCGACTCCGAGATCGTCGAGCTGTGCCGGCGCGATCTGGAGCGGCTGTGGCCGGAGGTGGCCCGCGCGCATCTGATCAAGGGCGCCGCCACGCGCATCCCCAACTCGCTCTATCGCGAGGAGCCGGGCGCCGACCGCTACCGGCCCGACCAGCGCAGTCCAGTCGCCAACCTTTTCCTGGCCGGCGACTGGACTGCGCAGGATTATATGGCCTCGATGGAGGGGGCGGTGCAGAGCGCGCGGCGGGCTGCCAGATATGTGATGGAGTATCTGGGCTAGAGCGCTAATGCATCGCCGTCCCGCACTCGATGCAGAATTTGGCGCCTGGCGCGCCGACGGCCCCGCACTTCGGGCAGGCTGCCGGCAGCAGCGACGCGCCGCATTCGTTGCAGAACTTCGCGCCGACTGGCACGGCCGCATTGCACTTCGGGCATGGCTTGGTTTGCGCTGCTGGCGGGCTGGTGGGCGCCTGGCTCGGCTGCGAAGATGGCGCCAGCGCGCCGCCCATCAGTGCGCCCAAATTCATGCCCACGCCCAGGCCGACGCCCGCGCCGGCCAGCCCGCCGCCACCCGATTTCGCGGCATCTTCCAGCGCCTCGGCGGCCTTGAAGCGCGTGTATCCATCCAAACCGCCCATCGCGGCCACGCCGCCGGCCTGATCGAGCCGCTTCTCCAGCTCCTCCGGCATGGTGATAGTGTTGATATAGAAACGCGTCAGCTCTAATCCCAGGTTGCTGAAATCCGGCTTGAGCGCCGTGTGGGCCGACTCGGACAATTCATCGTACTCGGTCGCCAGGTCGATCACTGAGAGCTTGCGTTCGCGCATCCACTCGGCGATCACATCGGCCACGCGCGCAATGATCGAGCTGCGCAGCTGCTCCTCGACATCCTGAACCGTGAAGCGACCGCGTGTGCCGACCACCGCTGTCAGCAGCTTGCGCGGCTCGGCGACCTGGATGATATAGGTGCCAAACGCGCGCAGCCGAACCATGCCGAACTGCGAATCACGCATCGGGATGGGCTGCGGTGTGCCCCACTTCAGATCGGTATGCTGCTGCAAGTTGACATAATACACGTCGGCGCGGAACGGACTCTTACTGCCGAATGGCAGCTTGATCAGCTCTATGAGCAGCGGAATATTGGCGGTGGTCAGCGTGTGGCGCCCGGGGATCAGCATATCGAGGAATCGGCCATCACGCGCGAAGAAAGCCAGCTGGCCCTCACGCACGATACACTGCGAGCCGAGGCGCAGCTCACCGGAGCCGTCGGGTGGGACGCGGGCGGCCAGGACGTTACCGGCGGGGTCGAGATATTCGACCAGATCGAGCAAAGCCATGTTTCCTCCTCATGACGATCGAAGGTTCGTTTGCCGTGTGTATAGTTACCGCTAGTAGGTACGTAGCCGAAACGCCAAAGTTTCACGAGTGCTGCCGCTATTGTATGCCATAGTAGCCCGCGCAAACAGAACAATTTCGGATCAATTTGTAAGTGAGAGACGGCAAGTCCTCCACGCTCTAACCGTCTATTGACAAGTTGGCCAATCGTGATATACTGTGACCGCTCACATCTCCCAGATACTAGGCGATAGCGTCAGCGTACATCGGGCCGATCTATCCGATCTGATTGAGGATGCGATGCGGCGTGCTACCATTCGTGAAGTCGCACGGCGGGCCGGAGTCTCGTATCAGACGGTCTCGCGCGTGATCAACAATCACCCTATGGTTGCCGCCTCCACGCGCGCGCTGGTGCGCGAAGCGATCGCCGAGCTGAATTATCATCCGAATGCTCAGGCCGTCGGCCTTTCCCGCAACCGAGCTGATATTATTGGGGTGATCACCCACTCGATCGCCAGCCCATTCTTCGCTCAGATCGTCGACGGTACGGCGCAGGCTTTGCAGGCTCAAGGCCGATTCATGCTGCTAGGGTGCGCGGGGATGACTTCGCAGTTGGAAACGATCGACTCCTTGCAGCGCAGCCGCCGGATCGACGGGATGATCATCCTCCTGCCGCTCTCGACCAGCGTGGAGGCCGCGCAGCGGCTGGCCGCGAGCCAGTTCCCGTTGGTACTGGTCGACCTACAGTATGACATCGATGCGAATTATATCGCCATCGACAACCGTCATGGCGCCTACAACGCTACCGAGCACCTGATCGAGCTGGGCCACCGGCAAATCGGGCTAATCAGCGGGCCGCTCAATCAGCCGGTCGCGCATCTGCGAATCGCCGGCTACCAGGATGCGCTGCGCAAGTACGGGCTGCCGTACGATCCCACACTGGTAGTGAATGGCGATTTCGCTCATTCTGGGGGCGAGGCCGGCGCAGCGCACTTCCTCTCGCTCGACGACCCGCCGACGGCGATCTTCGCCTGTAATGACCAGATGGCTTTCGGTACCGTGCGCACGCTGCGCCGGCACGGGCTGCGCGTTCCCGATGATATCTCGGTAATCGGATTCGACGATATCGCCGAGGCGAGTGTTAGCTACCCACCGCTGACGACCATCCGGCAGCCGCTGTTCGAAATGGGTCGTCTGGCGGCTGAGTATATCTGCCACGTGATCGACGGCGTCGAGTCAGAGCGGCTTCGGCTGACTCTGACACCCGAGTTGGTCGTTCGTAATTCGACCGCGCCACCGAGGGGGCTCTCGTCTGCGGCGGATTCATTGGTTGACAAAACTGGCCAAAGTGTGCTATAGTCTTTTTGTAAGTTCATTGGACTAATATATAGACGGTTTGGTAGCCGTTAGCATGCATAACTTGCTGAAAAAAGCTACCCGCCAGCACACGAAGGACCACAATAGTCGCCTGGTCTTGCAGACGATCTATGATGGTGGCCAGATGAGCCGAGCCGATCTTGCGCGACTGACACACCTGACGCGTACGACGGTTTCCGAAGTGGTGAGCGAGCTGATCGAACAAGGTCTTGTCGAAGAGGTCGGCCATGGCCCGTCGTCGATCGGGCGCACGCCGACGCTGCTCAGCGTCGCGGATGACTCGCGGCACGTGATCGCGGTGAATATCACCAACACCGAACTGCAAGGCGCGATTGTGACGTTACGCGGCGTGATTCGGCATCGCGCGCAGCTGCCGCTGCTGGGGCAGGATGGCAATGCGGTTCTGGTGCAGTTGTTTTCATTCATTGACGGCCTCGTAAAAGCGACCACGCAGCCGCTGCTGGGGATCGGTATCAGCACGCCGGGGCTGATCGATACTACCAGCGGAATCGTCCGGCGAGCGGTGAATTTCGGATGGCAGGATCTGCTGCTGCGAAATATCGTCCAGTCGCACTACAATGTGCCGATCTATGTAGCCAACGATAGCCATATGATCGCGCTCGCCGAGTATATGTTCGGCCAGAATCAGAGTAGCGCCAATCTGGTCGTCATCAAGGTTGGGCAGGGCATCGGCGCAGGTATCATTCTGAACGGTCAGCTCTTCTCGGGCGACGATTTTGGCGCCGGCGAGATCGGCCATGTGGTTGTGGTGGAGGATGGCCCGCTGTGTAAATGCGGGAACTATGGCTGCCTGGAATCGGTCGCCAGTATTCCCTGGATCGTTCGTCGCGCCCAGGAGATCGCTGAGGTCGTCACCACATCGCCTTTGAGCGAATACGCCGCCGAGGGCCGGGCGATCGACCTTGACGCGGTGGTGCAGGCGTTTGCGGCTGGCGATCCAGCAGTGCGCCGGCTGATCGAGGAGGTTGGCCGCCATCTGGGTATCGCAGTCGCGAATCTGGTGGGCATCCTGAATGTCCGGCGGGTGGTGATCACGGGGCGCGTGGCTCCGTTCGGGCAGGTGCTCGGCGATGCAATTCGGCAGGAGTTGGGCCGGCGCGTGCTGCCGGCGCTGGCCGAGGCCACTGAGATCGATGTGCTGGCGCCAGGGCCGGACACGGTGCTGCTGGGAACATCGGCGCTCTTGTTGACCAATGAGCTTGGGCTTACGCGGCTCATTCGGCGCGAGGCGCAGGCTGAGGAGATTGCGGCGTAGAGCCAATTTCTGTTTCCTTGCTAGTTAGCAGTTAGCAGTTATCAGTCGTCAGTACGGCGCGCAGACAGTGCCGGCGGCCATCCCCAGAGTGGGGGAGGATTTCCTAATGAGCGGATCACAGCGACCTGTCTGGTTCATCGTCGCGGTCGTGCTAGGCTTGGCCGCGGTTGGGTATCTGGCTCTGCGGCCAGGTCCGAGCGCGCTTCCAACGCCTTCCGCCCGCCCCACAGCCGCTCCGCTCGCAGTAGCCCCCACCGCGGCCGCACCGACGGCCGGGCCGCCCGCGCCACTTGCTCCAGCGCCTACCGCAGCCAGGCCAGTCGCCCAGAACGCTCCGGCCGTGTTCGGCCCATCGCTGCTGAACTCTACATCGGGCCCGGAAGATTGGGCCATGGAAGGCAATAATCCCTCACGGACGCGCGCAATCGAAGCGCAGCTGGTGTTGCCGCTGAGCCAGCAGCGTGAGGTGCGGCTGACGGCGGATACAGGCGACGGGTCGCCGCTGACGATCGCGCGCGGCACCATGCTGGTCGAATCAGATCACTTGTTGCGCGCCTTCGACATGCGCGACGCTAAAGAGCGCTGGTCGTTCCCGCTGCGCGGCATCTATGTCTCGCCTGCGGTGGCCGGCAAGTACGTCTTCATTCGCTCTGAGTCCGACAACAAAGGCCAGATGCTGGCGCTGGATATCGATAGCGGCAAGACGTTATGGGCATTCACGCCCAAGCGCCTGAGCAGCGCGGCCAATAGCTATTTCGGCGGGCACCTGACTTCGCCGGTCGTCGTTGGCGGCGTGATCTTCGTCGGCGCCGGCAAGGAAGTGTATGCCCTGGACGCGACAACTGGCGCAGTGCGCTGGGAGTTTGACGCCGAAGAATATGTCTCGTCCTCGCCGACAGTGTCTGATGGACGAGTCTATATCTCCGACTTTACCTCCTTTTACGCGATCGACCAGGCAACCGGCGCAAAGCTCTGGTCGTACCCCACGACAATGACGCTCTATTTTGCCCCGGTGATTGGCGGGCGGACGGCGCTGATATCCAGCGGCAATCAGCTGGTCGCGCTGGACACGGCCAGCGGCCAGCCGCGCTGGAGTATCAGCCTGCCGGGCGACGGCATCATTCCAGGTGCCATTCAAGGAACGCGGGCTTTCGTGAAATCAACCTCGACGCTCTACGCGCTCGACCTGGCGAGCGGCCAGCAGCTCTGGCAGGCACACGACTTGAACTATGTCTCGTTGCCGGCGGTGGCTGGCGATCAGGTCTTCGTTATCAGCGGCATGGGTGTGGATACCACGCTGTCGGCGCTCGACGCCAGCACCGGCCGCGATACGTGGAAGCTGCCGGTCAGATCGCTCGCAACCACGCCCCCGGTGATCGCCGGACAGTCGCTGTACGTGCGGACGACCGATGGGCGGGTGTTGGGATTCTGGCACTGACCCTTGGCCATTGTAGATTGTAGATCGCGGCATCTCCTCGATCTGAAATCTACAATCCGAAATCTACAATCCTAAGGAGGATGGTATGGCAGCACAAGTGGCTCCGAAGCGCCAGGCCGGCGGTCTGCGCATCTTGCCGGCGGGGAAGCTGGAACGCAGAGAGGCGCTGTGGTTCTGGTTCTTCATCTCGCCTTGGGTCTTCGGCTTCCTCGTGTTCACTATCTATCCGGTCATCGCATCGGCCTATCTGAGCCTGACCCAGTACGTTCCCGGCAAGACACCGGTTTTCGTCGGCTTCCAAAACTATGTCAGCTTGTACAACGACCGCATCTTTTGGAAGTCCTTGCAAGTGACGGCCTACTACAGCCTGCTGGCCGTGCCGCTGGGTATCATCGCCTCGCTGCTGCTAGCCGTGCTACTGAACCAAAAAGTGCCTTTCCAGGGGCTATTCCGCACGCTCTACTACCTGCCCTCGCTGCTGGCCGGCAGCGTTGCCACCGCGCTGCTGTTCAGCTGGCTGCTGAACCCGCAGTATGGCATCCTCAACTATGTCATCCGCCTGCTGGTCGGACCCAGCGGGATTATTCCTCTGGGAATTGCCGGGCCGCGCTGGCTGCAGGACCCCAACTGGGTGGTGCCCTCGTACGCCATGCTCTCGCTCTGGGGCTTCGGCGGCAGCATGCTGGTCTATCTCTCGGCGCTGCAGGGTGTGCCAACTCACCTGTACGAGGCGGCCACGATCGACGGCGCCAACCGCGTCCAGCAGTTCTTCAAGGTCACTATCCCGATGATCTCGCCGGTCATCCTGTTCACCCTCATCACCGGGATCATCGCGTCGTTCAATGTCTTCACTCCGGCGTATGTGATCTCGTCAGGCATCGGGGGTGGTTCCAGCAGTGTTGGCTCACCGGCGTACTCCGCAATGTTCTATGTGTTGTATCTGTTCGTCAACACCTTCCAGCGCTCGCGTATGGGTCTCGGCGCGGCGCAGGCCTGGATCCTGTTCCTGATCATCCTGGGGCTGACCCTGCTGATGTTCCGGGCATCGCGGCAGTTCGTGTACTATGAGACGGAGGAAGAAGGGTTTATCTAGAACGCCAGCCGGAAGGTAAGCGCGATACCTCAAGAGGAGGATACGATGGCGACACAGACGACTTCCCCGGTAACCCGGCCGGCGCCAGTCGCTCGCAAGGGCGTGTGGGCGAGCAAGCAGCGTCAGGAACAAATCATTCGCATTCTGGCGACCCTGCTATGCTTGCTGGGGCTGGTGGTCATCCTGTTCCCGTTGGCCTGGATGTTC
>DATFXE010000282.1:0-10513 GCA_035258585.1 Roseiflexaceae bacterium
CGACTGGGACGACGAGATCCTGAAGGTCATGGGTATTCCGCGCTCGATGCTGCCGGAGGTCCGGCCCTCCAGCCAGGTCTACGGCAACGCCATCGGCGATCTGGCCGGCATCCCGGTCGCGGGCGACCTGGGCGACCAGCAGGCCGCGCTGGTCGGCCAGACCTGCTACAGCGCCGGCGAGGCCAAGAACACCTACGGCACCGGCTGTTTCATGCTCATCAACACCGGCACTGAAGCCGTGCCTTCGAAAAGCGGCCTGCTGACGACACTGGGCTACAAGATGGGCGACGCGCCGGCGGTCTACTGCCTGGAAGGCTCGATCGCGATCACCGGCGCGCTGGTGCAGTGGCTGCGTGACAATCTGGGCATGATCACCAGCAGCGCCGAGGTCGAGGCATTGGCTAACACTGTGCAGGATAACGGCGGGATATATTTCGTACCGGCCTTCTCGGGCCTGTTTGCGCCATACTGGCGATCGGATGCGCGCGGCGTGGTCGCCGGCCTGACGCGCTATGTCAACAAGGGGCATATCGCCCGCGCCGTGCTGGAGGCGACCGCCTGGCAGACTCGCGAGGTGCTGGACGCGATGGAGAAGGACTCGGGCGTGAAGCTGACCGCGCTCAAGGTCGACGGCGGCATGGTCTACAACAACACGCTCATGCAGTTTCAGAGCGACGTGCTGGGCGTGCCGGTCATCCGCCCGAAGGTCGCCGAGACCACCGCGCTGGGCGCGGCCTACGCCGCGGGCCTGGCCACCGGGTTCTGGAACAACCTGGAGGATCTGCGCCAAAACTGGCAGATCGACCACACCTGGGAGCCGAAGATGGACGCCAGCGTGCGCGAGAAGCAGTACAGCATGTGGAAGAAGGCGGTCACACGAACGTTCGATTGGGTCGAGCACGACAACCAGGAGAAGGAGCAGGGAGGGTAGTGCATTTCTAGGCAAGCTGTTGGGTATTGAGCTCCACAAAGCCGCATACCTAACGCCCAATACCCAAACCCCTGCGCCGAATACGCTTTCGACAAGGTTTGCAATGGCTATAGCTTGTGGGGTTGGGGCGGCCGGAATGCGTCCCGCCCCAGCCTCCACAGGCCGGCTGAGCGTCAGGAAGGTGTGTCTGTAAGGCGACAGCTCAATTCGCATTCCTCTGTGCTCAATTCTTCATTCCCGAGAGGCGCGTGATGGTCAGCCTGCTTATCGTCTCGCATAGCGCGCAGCTTGCCGCCGGCGTCCGGGAGTTTGCCAGCCAGGTGGCCGGCGGCGACGTTCGGATTGTCGATGCCGGCGGCACAGCCGACGGCTCGCTTGGCACCAGCGTCGATCGCATTCAGGAGGGTTTACTGCAGGTCGCCTCGCCCGACGGCACGCTGGTCCTGGTCGATCTCGGCAGCGCGGTGCTGAGCGTGGAGATGGCGATCGAGGCGCTCGGCCTCACGCAGGTGCGGATCAGCAATGCACCATTGGTCGAGGGCGCCTATCTCGCGGCGATCGAGGCCTCGGCCGCCGGCTCCAGCCTCGATCAGGTGGCCGAGGCGGCGCTGCACGCTTCCGAGCTTATCAAGGTGCAGACGTGATGTGGATGGTCTGCCGGTTACCATGAGGTCATGTCATGGCTGAGATCGTACTCACGGTCAACAACAAAGAGGGGTTGCACGCACGTCCAGCCAAGGACTTTATCAACAAGGTTCGCGAGTTCAAGAGCAAAGTGACCATCCAGAACCTCAGCCGTCCCGAGTCGAAAGAGGTTGCCGTCACCCCGGTCGGGCTGCTCAATATCGCGGCTCGCCAGGGCCACGCGATTCGTGTCCGCGCCGAAGGAGCCGACGAGGCGGAGGTGCTCGCCGCACTCAAGCAGCTGGTGGACAACAACTTCGGGGAACGAGATCAGGCTTGACGAGGCTCATATGTCTCTACAGCTCAAAGGGGCTGGCGGCGCGCCCGGAATAGCGATCGGGCGCGCCTTTTGTTTTCAGGCCGAGCCGGCGCCTGGCATGCATGCACAGATTGGCGAGCGCCCGGATGCCGCGATGGAGCGCTTCACCGCCGCGCAGGCCGCCGCGGCCGCCCGGCTGAACGCGCTGGCCGAGCAGCAACGCGCAGATGGGTTTGAGCAGGAGGCCGGTATCTTCGAGTTCCAGGCGCTGCTGGTGGAGGACCCCGCGCTGACGGGCGAGGTCGCGCGGCTCGTTCGCGAGGAGGGCCAGCCGCTCGACGCGGCGCTGTCCGCCGCGGTCGCACTGGTCCGCGCCTCGATCGCAGGGATCGACGACGCGTATCTGCGCGAGCGGGCCGCCGATGTCGACGCCGTGGGCAAGGAGATTCGCAAGGCGCTGTATGGCGCCGGCCCGTCGCTGGCTGCCGTGCCGGCCGGCGCGATCGTGGTCGCGCCCGATCTGACGCCGGCGGAGACGGCTGAGCTGCGCGGCGGGGTGGCGGGCTTCGCCACCGCTTACGGCGGGGCGACCGGCCACACCGCCATCCTGGCCCGCGCGATGGGCATTCCCGCGGTGGTGGGCCTGGGCGCCGATGCCCTCGCCATTGCCGATGGGACAGAACTGATCCTGGATGGCAGCGAGTCGCTGCTGATCGCCGAGCCCACGCCGGAGCAGCGCGCCGCGTACGCGCAGCGCGCCAGCGCCGAGAGCACGCTCAGCCAGCAGCGTCGCCTGGCGTTCCGCGACCAGGCTGGCCGGCTGGCCGACGGCCACGCGGTCGGCGTCTGGGCCAACATCGGGCGCCCCGACGAGGCGCGCGCGGCGCTCGACAATGGCGCCGAGGGCGTCGGCCTGTTTCGCAGCGAGTTTCTGTTTCTCGATCGCACCGCCGCACCCTCCGAGGACGAGCAGTTCGCGGCCTATCGCGCGGCACTGGAGATCATGGCCGGCCGGCCGGTGGTCATTCGCACGCTCGATATCGGTGGCGACAAGCCCGTGCCATACATCGATATGCCGCGCGAGGCCAACCCCTTCCTGGGAGTGCGCGGGCTGCGGCTGTGCATGCGCCGCCCCGACCTGTTCGCCACACAGCTGCGCGCGCTGCTGCGCGCCGCAGCCCACGGCGACCTATGGATCATGCTGCCGATGGTGGCCACGCTGGACGATCTGCGCTGGGGCCGCGCCCAGCTCCACGCGGCGGCCGACGCGCTAGCGGCCGAAGGAGTCGCGCATCGCGCCGACGCGTGCCTGGGGATCATGATCGAGACGCCGGCCGCCGCAGTGACGGCCGACCTGCTGGCGCGCGAGGCGGCCTTCTTCAGCATTGGCAGCAACGACCTGACTCAGTACGCCATGGCGGCTGATCGCGGCCAGGCCGACCTTGCGACACGCTACCCACACGACTCGCCGGCGGTGCTGCGGCTGATTGCCCAGGCGGCCGAGGCCGCCAAGCGCGCCGGCATCCCGCTCGGCGTCTGTGGCGAGCTGGCTGGTGTGCCGGAGGCGGCGGTATTACTGGCCGGCCTTGGGGTGAACGAGCTCAGCATGGCGCCGGCGGCCATCCCTATCGTCAAAGAGCGGCTGCGCCAGGTGTCGTTCGAGCAAGCCGGTGAGATGGCGCGTGAAGCAATGCAGCTGTTGATACGTTCGAACGTTTAAACGTTTCAACGTTCGAACGTTCAACCGAGCGACCGATTGCGCACCCGCACCGTCATGTGCTATACTACTAGCGGCGGCGACGAAGCAGAAGAGTACCTGTCAGGCCAGCCATCAGCGAGCTTGGGCCAGTGTGAGCCAAGCGGCCAGGCGGCGGGGAAGGGCGCTGTGGAGCTGCAATTCTTGAGCGACCAACTGCGCAAATTGAAAATTGTAAATTGAAAATTGAGAGTGTCGAGCGTCTGAGTTCTTCTCAATTTTTCATTTTTCATTTTCAATTCCCGACGAGTTGGTAACTGGGGTGGAACCGCGCATGCTAATCGCATGCGTCCCCAGGCGACATTCGATCGCCTGGGGCCTTTTTGTTTTCCCCAGGCTAGAGGCTAGAGGCTAGGGGCTAGAGGCTTGTGAGAGCGCGACTCTCCAGCCTCAAGTCTCCAGCCTCTAGCCTCACCCGAAGGAGGTTCCCATGCCGGCTACAAGTATGGAACAGATCGTCTCGTTGGCGAAGCGGCGCGGCTTCATCTTCCCTAGCTCCGAGATCTACGGCGGGCTCCAGGGTGTCTACGACTACGGCCCGTTGGGAGTCGAGCTAAAGAATAACATCATACAGGACTGGTGGCGCACCAACGTCTACGAGCGCGATGATATGGAAGGCCTCGACTCGGCGATCCTCATGAATCGGCTGGTCTGGAAATATTCAGGCCACGAGGAGACCTTTGTCGACCCGCTGGTGGATTGCCGCAACTGCAAGAGCCGCTGGCGCGCCGACCATATCAAGGGCAAATGCCCGAACTGCGGCTCGACCGACCTGACCGAGCCGCGGCCGTTCAACATGATGTTCAAGACGGCCGTCGGGCCGATCGCCGACCCCGACTCATTCGCCTATTTGCGGCCCGAGACGGCTCAGGGCATCTTCGTGAATTTCGCGAACGTGCTGGCGACCACCAGCCGCAAGCTGCCCTTCGGGATCGCCCAGGTCGGCAAGGGCTTCCGCAACGAGATCAACCCGCGCAACTTTCTATTTCGCGTGCGCGAGTTCGATATGCTCGAGATCGAGTATTTCGTCATGCCGGGCACCGAGGACGAGTGGCACCAGCGCTGGCTGGAAGATCGGCTGCGCTGGTGGCAGGGCATTGGCATCAGCCGCGAGCGCATCCAGGTCTACGATGTGCCGAAGGAAGACCTGGCGCACTACTCCAAGCGCACCTTCGACCTGATGTACGACTACCCGACGCTGGGCTACGAGGAGATCGAGGGAATCGCCAGCCGCAGCGACTACGATCTCGGCTCGCACTCCAAGGATCAGGAATCGCTCGGGCTTTCGGCGCGAGTCAACCCGAACAGCCACAGTACCGCGCGCCTGACTTACTTCGACCCGGCCACCAACAAGCACGTGGTCCCGTTCGTGGTCGAGCCGTCGATGGGCGTGGGGCGCTGCTTCCTGGCGGTCATGTCCGAGGCCTACGACGAAGAGATGGTCAAGCCGCCTGCGCCCGAGAAGCTCGCGGCCGTATCCGATGCGCTTGCGGCGTTCCTGAAGTCGGCCGGCAAGAGCGAGAAGCTGAGCGCGGAGGCGCGCGATGCGCTGCTCGCTCGCGGCGAGGCGATCGCCGCCGATCTGCCGGCCGCGCTGCCGCAGGTCGAGGCGCTGCTGGCGATGCCAGGCGCCGACCAGATCGAGCTGGGCAAGAAGCTGCGCGGGCAGGCCCAGCCGCTCGCCGACGAGCACTTCCGCACGGTGCTGCACCTGCGCCCGCGCCTGGCGCCGATCAAAGCGGCGGTCTTCCCGCTCAAGCGCAACCACGAGGGGTTGGTGGCGCTGGCCAGGGATATCCGCAAGTCGCTGCAGGCTGGCGGCCGCATGCGCGCAGTCTACGACGACACCGGGGCGATCGGCAAGCTGTACCGCCGCCAGGACGAGATCGGGACGCCGTTCTGCCTGACAGTCGATTTCCAGTCGCTCGAAGACCAGACCGTGACGGTACGCGACCGCGACAGCATGGCCCAGGAGCGCGTGCCGGCGGCGGAGCTACAGAGCTACCTGGAGGAGCGGCTGTTGTGATCGAGCGACAGGATGACACAATGATAAGGTGACGAGATGACCAGAGGCGCAGCGATACGACGTTGGTCATCGCGCGCAATGATCGTAGCGGCACAGCATGTGCGCCCCGATGGATCGACGGCTGACGATACGGGCGCGCATATCCTGCGCCCGCACCGATGGATCAATGGGCGTCGATGAATATCTTCTCGATGAGAATCATTGTACGGACGCGCTATAGCGCGTCCGTACAATGAAAATCCATGATTGCCGGCCCCAGATCTTCCCCATCCTGCCGCGCGCATCCGCTTGATTCGCTCCCAAATTCCGCTGACAGCTCCCTCACCGCCCCGGCAGCGTCGGCCGCGGCGGCAATTGCTCGACCGAGCGCGTGCTGAGCAGCTTCGGATTCGGCCCCACCACCACCAGCCGGTACGGCCCGGCGCGATTGTTGCTCTCGTCGCTCTCCGCCACGGCGCCGGCGGCCACCCCTGGGTTCCAGCTGTCTGCGTAGGCGTACAGTTCGGTCGTGCCGCTGGCGAAGTAGCCCGGCCAGCTGCTGTAAGGCGCTTCGAAATGCCCCGGCTCCGACGTCAGCGTGATGCTATCGCCTGGGCCAAGGCCGTCCCTCACGGCCCAGGTGATGCCGAAGCACGGCGTCATGCCGCAGACCAGGTTCCAGGTGCTGTTGGTAGCCGGCGGCCGAGACGGGTTGATATAGAAATCGACCCAGAACGGCGCCGCGCGCGCCGCGCCGCTGTTCATGACGGTGACCTTGATCGTCACCGGCTCGCCGGCCGCATAGAGCTGCTTGCTTGGGCTGATCTCCAGGCTGGCCTTGAGATCGGGCCCATTCTGCTTGCCGAACAGCGGCAGGAACACATATTCGATCGTGGGCAGCGCACCCTTGCGCGTCTCCACTGCCACGTTGCCGGCGTTGTCGAGCGACTCGAAGAAGGCCGAGACGGTCGCCCCCAGCGGCGGCGCCGGCAGGATGGCTTCGTAGCGCCCCCCGTTCGGCTGGAGCTGCTGGCGCTGCCAGGTCAGCCCGTCGAATGTGTAGGTGGCGCTGACCGCGCGCAGGCCGCTGCCGTTGCTGTCGCTCACGATCGCGCTGAAGCGCACCAGCTGTCCGGCCGCCTGGGTGGCCGCCGCGCTGGACGGCCCGAGGGGTGTGATTCGCACATCGCTGAACAGTGGGCTAGATGTTTGGGCCAGCACTGGCGCCGGCGCGATATGCGGCTCGACATAGGTTACCTCGAACACCATTTCCGTGAAGCGCCGCAGCCGGCCGCGCTCGCTGTTGGCCGCGTTGAACTGGGCCGGGGAGATCACCAGCTGATCGGTCAGGATATCGCGCCCAGATGCCGTGCGCCGCGCCGTGCGCTGGACGGCGTAGGGCAGATCGGGCAGCCAGGTATCGCGCGCGATCAGCGCGGGATCTTTGAGATAGGTCTGATCTGTCACAGGCGTGGTGACATGCGGGTCGAAGTCTTCCAGATCCGGCAGGCTCTTCGCGCTCAGCAGCCGCACGCCGCGCGGGATAGGGATATCGGCGCCGGGCGCGCTGGGCAGCAGGGTGATGTCGTAGGTCAGCGCCGGCAGCACCGGCCGGCCCTGCGCCATCTGATCCTCGCTCGTGATGCTCACCGGCGTTGTGCGGAAATCATCTTCGACATCGCTGCTCACTTTTGGTACGATATCACCCCTAAACCTGTTGGTGATGCGGATCGTGCGCGTGAAGACCGGATCCTTGTCGGACAGCAAGGCTAACGTCTTCGGTGGAATCGGCAGCGACTCCGGGTCGGTCTGCGGGTCGGGCTTGGGCACCTTCACACGAATGAACGGCAGGCCATACAGCGTCATCTCCTCGATCACCTTCTCGTCGTAGACGCTGAAACCGCCAGGCCCGTTCGACAGCACATAGCGCCGCTTGGCGCGCGAGAGCGAGTCGCCGATCGCAGCACCCACGTAGAAGTTGCCGGTGCGAACGTCACGGCCGATCTGTTTGGTGAACAGCACCGAGAGCCGCTCGCTGTAGCCAATAAAGTCGCTATCGCCGTAACCGTAGCCGGTATTGCCGATCCAATTGCCGCCCTGCTTGAGCACTGCCTGTGGGAAATCGGCGCTGTAGAAGGCGTCCACGCCGTCGGCAATCGCGCCGTCGACTACATTCAGGCCGGAATGGCAGCCGACCGAGTACAGCAGCGAGGGCGACGTGCCGTTGCGGAAGTATGCAGCCTGGTCGCTCGCCGCGGTCGGCTCCAGCAATTGGTCGGCCCTGAAGCTGCCCGCGCTCAGGTCGGCCGGTATGCTGTCGTAATGGCTGAAATGGCCGTTGATCGACATCAGGTGATACCTAGTGTGTGGCCCATTGTAGATTCCGGCTGGCGGCAGCGGATCGACGAACCAGATGTTGGTCAGATCGTTGACGTTCCACTTATCGCCGATCAGGCTGCTCAGCTTCTGGCTGGCGCCGAGCGTGCCCTTCGGATCGAAGCCGTACAGCTGAAGCGTACTCGAAAGGGCGTTGGCCTGGTCGGTCAGGAAGTCGTAACCGGTTACCAGCGCCGCGCCGGCCTTGTCGCGCGCATTGACGGTGTAGTCGTTCGAGAGCACATAGCCGTTCAGGTAGTGCATGATCTCGGATGGTCGCTCGACCAGCCGGCCGATCCCCAGATCCGGTAGGTACAGCGCGCGCCCGCGCCAGGGCGTTGGCGCGCGGTCGGCATAGAAGTTATCGGTCTGGATGAAGTGGTAGAACAGGCTGCCAGCCAGCGGCGAGTCGTTCGCGATCACGCCTTTGTGATTCAGACTATTGTAATACGCGCTCTCGCTCGCCAGCGGCACCTCGTCGGGCACGCGATAAAACGGGATGATATCGTCGCCGCCGACCAGCACGATATCGGTGGTGCCGGTGTAATAGTTGGTGATTGCGCGATCGAGCACATACCAGATCTGCTGCGCCAGCTCGTTGGCCTGGAGCGGGTTGCGCCTGTTCTCAGGCGTGCTGTCCCAGGCATTATACAGGCTGGAAACCGCCGCCAGGTCATCCGGATACAGCTGCGCCCCCGCGCCCCCGCCGCCGAGATCGATGCTGACGCCACGGGCGCCGGCCAGCGTCATCAGCGGGTTGCCGGGCTGGAGCGCGCTGGAGAGCGCGCCGATGCTCTCGGCCTCCTGCGGGTAGCGCGTACGCATGCGCGCCGAGTTGTACAGATAGATCGTTCTGACGGATTGGTCGGCCTGGGCGTTGAGCAGGCCAATTGGCCGCGCTTTCGGCGCTGCGGCCTTCAAACCGCCATCCTTCAGGGTGACAGTCAGCCGGTAGGGTCTCTTCAGGTCGAAGTTGCCGGCCGCGCCGTAGACGGCGATGAAGTACTGGCCGGCGCGCGGCAAGAACGCGACGATCGATTCGTCGTCGGTGCCAACGTTAGCGGAAGAGCCCTGCATGATCTCGCCAATATCGCGCTGGGCGATATCGCGCTGGGCGATGTCGCGCTGGGCGATGTCGCGCTGGGCGAGCGCGTTGATCCGCTCTGCCGCGGTTGTCTGGCCGAGCGCCTCCAGCTGGCCCTGCGCGTTTCCGCGGCCGCTATCGGCAATACTGCCGAGATCCAGGCTATCGCTGATCGGGATGCTCACGCGCGGGTCAGAGAGCAGCGCGATATCGTAATCCGCCGGCAGATTGGTCAGGCTGATCGCCACGGTCGCGCCGGCCTGCGCGCTGAAGGTGTAGATATCCAGGTCGGTGGTGGCGGTGATCCGGCCCGTGAGCGCGACGGTCAGGTGATCCTTGTCGAACGCCAGCAGGTTGGCCTGCTCGGTGGAGTCGTTCGGCTCCTTTTCGTCCAGGATCGTGTCGGCTACCACGGCGGTCTCGAACGCGCCGATATCGCAGCCCCGGCCTTGCGGTCGCACCACGCCGCGCTGGTCGACTGGGGCGCATGTTGCGGCGTTGCCGGTGTCGATCACCGGGCTCCCAGCCAGCGGCGCGAAGGTCAGCGTGGCGCCGCCATTATCTTGCAGCGGGCCCAGCCGCGGGTCGACATTGGTCAGGTCTTTCGGGTCCACCCCGCTTGCGCTGCCGGGATTGCGCACCAGGTTGTCACCCTGCGAGACGATCGCGCCGTCGATGTCAGGGTTGGTTGGCGCGCTGTTGTTGGCGACAATCGTGTTCTCCAGCAGGATCGTGCTCCCTGTACCACCACCAGAAATACCGCCGCCATGGCTTAAGACGGTGTTGCTTACAACAGTGCTGTTGATCAATGTCACCGAGCCGCCAGAACTGTAGAGGCCAGCGCCGGCGACGGTTGCGCTATTCTCGGCAAACGTGCTGTTGCGAATCGTGGTAGTGCCCCAGTTTTCCAGGCCGCTGCCAAACACACTGGCATGGTTGCCCGAGATCGTGCTGCGCACCACGAGCATCTGGCCAAAGTTATACAGGCCCGCGCCATATTGCGCGCTGTTGCTGATCACCGTGCTGTCGATGATGTATGCGGTGCCGGTATTTTCGTTGTAGAGGCCGCCGCCGTTGCCCTGTGAGTCGCTGTTGGAAATCGTGCTGTTGAGCAGCGCCAGAGTCCCAGCGTTGCTGATGCCCGCCCCCGGACTCGCGTTGCCGTTGGTGATCGTCATTCCGGTGATCGTGACAACCGTTCCGCTCGCGATCGCGACAGCTCGGGCCAGGTTTTTGCCGTCGATAATGGTCGTGTCCTCGCCCTCGCCCAGGAGGGTAAGGGATTTTGAAAGGATCAGATTCTCAGCATAGCTGCCGGCGGCGATATCGATGGTGTCGCCGGCGCTGGCTTTGCCGATACTCGCAGTAATTGTCCGGCAGGGGGTCGCTACCGTCAGGCAGTCGCCGGCATCATTGCC